>JABISU010000285.1 GCA_018700255.1 Flavobacteriales bacterium
GATATTACTGCAAATTAATTTATTCAATCTTATGACATTCAATATTTTATTACAAGCTGAAGCTGCTGGGGAAAGTGATTTTTCTTTTATCATCCTTCTCGGAGGGATGTTCCTAATCATGTACTTCTTCATGATTCGTCCACAGATGAAACGCCAAAAAGAAGCCAAGACTTTTCGAGATGAGATTTCTAAAGGTGATAAAGTAGTTACCATAGGCGGGGTTCACGGAAAAGTGATTTCTGTGAGCGATCTAACCGTGATGCTTGAGCTCGAGAGCGGAAAAGTTCGCGTAGACAAGACGGCAGTTTCTCCAACGGGAAACGCTGACGAGCAGGACATTCAACAGAAAAACGCATAATACACTCGTCATGAAAGCTTCCCACTCTACAAAAAACATGTCACTATTTGTGGCGCTAATTCCGGTAATTGCGCTGATAGCAATGCTAGCGGGAGATGTGATTTGGTTTGGAGAGGATAGTTCTTATGGCTCGAACCAAATGGCACTTCTTATCGCCGCCCTAGTAGCTGGTGGGATAGGAATTTACCGAGGGATTAAATGGGAGACGATACGTGATGCCATTTCAGCAAGTATAGGTCAAGCAACTGAAGCTATTTTAATACTTCTACTTATAGGCGCTCTTGCTGGAACATGGCTGATGGCAGGTATCATCCCCGCTTTTATCCACTATGGTCTGCAGATTTTACAACCGGGGATTTTCTTATTTGCAGCTACTATAATTTGCGCTGTACTTTCTCTTGCTACTGGGAGCTCTTGGGGGACGGTGGGTACTGTAGGTGTCGCTCTTGTGGGAATAGGAACGGCTTTAGGTCTTGATCAAGGGTGGATCGCTGGAGCGATAATCTCAGGAGCGTATTTCGGAGATAAACTTTCTCCATTATCTGACACTACGAACCTCGCTCCTGCTGTTGCCGGAACTGACTTGATCACCCATATCAAGTATATGACTATAACAACTATACCAAGCTTTATAATAGCATTATTGGTGTTTTTATTTGTGGGGCTTGGCGGAAGTGCAACTAGTGGAATAGAGACTGGGTTTGCTGAAGGATTTGGAGTGGCCGTCAACGGCATGTTCAATATTCACCCAGGCTTATTCATCGCGCCAACAGCAGTACTCGTAATGATTGCAAAGAAGGTCCCAGCTGCCCCTGCATTATTTATTGGTGTCCTGCTAGGTGCACTTACAGCAGTGATATTCCAACCTGATGTGATAATGATTGTCGCAGGTGGAGATTTAAACTTTGCTGCAGCATCTTATGTAGCGTCTATGAAAGCAATGTCCGTTGACACAGCTTACGTTACAGGCAATGCTCTTGCTGACGAACTCTTGACTGCAGGAGGAATGAAAGGGATGATGAACACAATTTGGCTTATCATATGCGCTATGACTTTCGGAGCTGTGTTACAGGCTGCAGGCATGCTCAAACGAATAACTGCGGCTCTTATCTCAGGAGTGAATGGTGTTTTCGGACTAATAGGAAGAACCGTAGGCACTTGTATTGCTTTCAATGTTCTCGCTTCTGATCAGTATATAGCAATTGTCGTCCCGGGTAAAATGTTCAGCGAAGCATTTGAAGAGCAAGGGCTAGCTCCAGAAAATCTTAGTCGCACCTTGGAGGATGCTGGTACTGTTACATCTGTGCTTATTCCCTGGAATACTTGCGGAGTAGCCCAAAGCGGAATTCTAGGTGTCGCCACCCTTGCATATGCCCCATACTGCATCTTTAATTGGGTCAGCCCTATTATGTCTTTAGTTGTAGCAGGCCTTGGTTATAAACTGAAATATAAAGATGGGGATCGCCGCTAAAAACAGTGAACCTCAGGACGCTATTGAAGACCACATTGTGATTCGCGGAGCCAGAGAAAACAATCTCTGTGAAGTCGATTTAGTGATTCCGAGAAATAAACTAGTCGTTTTTACCGGGGTAAGCGGGTCAGGTAAGTCCAGCCTCGCTTTCGACACAATTTACGCTGAGGGATCACGTCGCTACCTCGAAACATTATCTGCCTATGCAAGGCAATTTATCGGAGGTTTAAAACGCCCCGATGTAGAGGGAATTACTGGTCTCAGTCCTGTAATTTCAATTGAACAAAAAACTGTCACTCGCAACCCTAGATCGACGGTAGGAACGGTGACAGAAGTTCACGATTCCCTCCGACTTCTATACGCTCGGGCAGCTAACGCATACTCTTTAGAGACAGGCGAAGCAATGGTGAGGTTTACAGATGATCAGATTTGTGATAGCATAGAGAAACGTTTTAAAAACTCCAAGCTTCTTCTCCTCGCCCCTTTAGTTAGAGGAAGGAAAGGTCATTATCGAGAGCTTTTCGACAAGGTTCGAAAACAGGGATATGTGAGGGCGAGAGTAGATGGCGAGGTTGTAGAGCTAGACTCGGGATTTAAAGTTGATAGGTATAAGGTTCACGATATAGAATTAGTAATAGATAGAGTAATCGTGGGTGGAGATAGTAAGCGACTTGCGAATTCTGTGAAAACAGCTCTGAGTTTAGGGAAAGGATCTATGTCCATACTTGAGCATGGAGTAATAAACCCTAGACCAGTTCACTTCTCTCGGAATCTGATGTGTCCCACTACAGGACTTGCATATCCTGACCCAGAGCCCAACCTTTTTTCTTTCAACTCACCCTATGGTGCTTGTCCCACATGTAATGGATTAGGCCAGGTAACCGAAGTTGATATAGAGCTCGTTTTCCCAGACCCCAATAAAAGCGTACGGAAAGGTGGAATAGCTCCTCTTGGCGCATTAAAAAGTAATAAAACTTCAAATATTATTGAGGCTTTACTAGCCACAGAAAGAGTAAAACCCACAACTGCAGTTGGGAATTTAAGCGAAGAACTTATAGGGAAAATATTGTATGGCACTGTGGATTTAATCATGGTGCCGAGTCGGTTTGGTCCTAAGAATGAAGGAGTAAAATTCGAAGGAGTAGTAGCAATAATCGAGAAGTCAGCCACACGCACAACCTCTGCACCGCTGAAGAGATGGGCACAGCAATTTATGCATAAAATCCCTTGTACGGGATGTGGAGGAACTCGCCTCAAGGACATTAGTCGTCAGTTTAGAATCGCTGAAAAGGACATTTCGGAACTCGGAGCCATGGATTTTAATGCGCTACAAAGTTGGTTCGAAGGAGTCGAAGATACACTTTCCAAGAGACAACAAACCATAGCCCGTGAACCCCTTAAAGAAATACGTTCAAGAATAGGATTTATGATAGATGTGGGACTTGGGTATCTCAGTTTAGATCGCCCATCTCGCTCCCTCTCAGGTGGAGAAGGCCAACGCATTCGTCTCGCCACCCAAATCGGATCCAGTCTCACAGAAGTTCTATACATCTTAGATGAACCATCCATAGGGCTACACTCTCGCGATAACTATCGCCTAATAAAATCTCTGAAAGCACTTCGCGATGCCGGCAATTCTATTATCGTAGTTGAACACGACGAAGAAATGATGCTAGCTTCTGACCACCTTGTGGATATAGGTCCTGGTGCCGGAGTCAACGGAGGACACATAGTTACCGAAGGACCTCCATCTGCCCATTTATCCTCAGAATCACTCACGGCTCAGTATCTCACTGGAGCGAAGAGAATCGAAATACCTAAAAGACGCCGCAAAGGATCCCGAAAGAAACTCACACTTTCAGGTGCTTCCGGCAACAACCTAAAGGATGTAACCTTCAGCCTCCCACTTGGCACCTTCACCTGCATAACCGGCGTTTCAGGTAGCGGAAAGAGTTCCCTAATAAACCACACCCTCTACCCCGCCCTCCAGAACTTCCTCCACGAGCCCATTCGCACACCACTGACTTTTAGTGAAATTAAAGGACTCAAGCACCTTGATAAGGTTATCTCAATAGACCAAACCCCAATTGGTCGTACCCCACGCTCTAATCCCGCCACGTACACTGGGATTATGGATCACATACGTAAACTCTACACTTACTTACCAGAAGCACGCATACGCGGATATAAACCTGGCCGCTTTTCTTTTAATGTCGTTGGAGGAAGATGTGAAGATTGTAAAGGTGCTGGGGTTAGAACCGTAGAGATGAACTTCCTACCTAACGTACACGTTGCATGTGATACATGTGCGGGCCGCAGATTCAATCGCGAAACCCTTGAAGTCAGATACAAGAGCCGAAGTATATCGGACGTCTTAGATATGACAATTGACGAAGCTACCCCATATTTTGAAGCCTACCCGAAAATAAAGCGCATACTGTCCACCCTCAAAGACGTGGGGCTTGGATATATAACCTTAGGGCAACCCTCTACAACACTATCAGGAGGCGAAGCTCAACGTGTTAAACTAGCATCAGAACTCGCGAGAGTTAGCACAGGGAACACTCTGTATATCCTTGACGAACCTACAACTGGACTCCATTTCTCTGATGTCCAAATGCTTATCGACGTCCTCAACAGACTCACCGACTCCGGTAATACTGTCTTGGTTATCGAGCATAACTTAGACGTAATTAAGGTGGCCGATCATGTGATCGACCTCGGCCCTGAAGGAGGAAATGGAGGAGGGGAAATTCTCGCTTTTGGCACTCCTGAAGAGGTCGCTACATCACCTGAAAGCTTTACGGGGCAGTATTTGAAGAATGTGCTGAGTTTATGAACTTCTCTTGTCTTATTGAAAAACTTTTAATAGAAGAATACTCAATATTTCTTCACTAAGTTTGATGAATGTCAAAAAATTTAAAACACAGAACTTGGGCTGAGATAATGTCGAAAGACAGTTGGTCTATATTCAAGATTATGGGTGAGTTCGTTGAGGGGTATGAAAAACTTCAAAGAATCGGGCCGTGCGTTTCAATCTATGGTTCAGCTAGAACAGGACCTAACACTCAGATTTATAAGGATGCCCAAAAGGTTGCCCACCTTCTATCGGAAGCTGGCTACGGAGTGATCACAGGAGGAGGCCCCGGAGTTATGGAAGCAGGAAATAGGGGTGCTCACGAAGCGGGAGGGCCTTCAGTTGGGCTGAACATAGAGCTACCTTTCGAGCAGCACGACAACCCGTACATAGACCGTGATAAAAGTATCGACTTTGACTACTTCTTCGTTCGTAAAGTGATGTTCGTCAAATATAGCCAGGCGTTCGTGGTGATGCCCGGCGGATTCGGAACTTTAGACGAGTTTTTCGAGGCTCTCACTTTAGTCCAAACAGGTAAACTCGACAAGCGCCCCATTATTCTATACGGATCTCACTTTTGGGGAGGGCTCATAGATTGGTTCAGAGATATTTTATTAACTGAGTTTAAAACGATTTCCGATCATGACCCTGATGTGCTGCATATTGTAGATACTCCTGAGGAGGCTGTTAAGGTTATAACCAACTATCACTCTAAAGCTGAACTGAAACCTAATTTCTAAAGCAATGAAAAATAGTATTTTATCTACAGTTGCTTTTGTCATTACTGCTCAACTCATTAGCATTGTTGCTTCATCCCAAACACAGCAGGATTCTCTTCCTTATACACCAGAGACATATTTATCCACTTATGAAGCACTCGATAACTGGTCGCCTCTTAATGTAGATGAAATGTGGGACGTTCCTATTGTCCCACTTAACCTCGAGTTTGACTTTCCATGTTTCGGGGAATTCGCCACCCCTGGCGAAATCAGACTAACAGATATCGGAGCCGGGATAGAGGTTTTTGGGGACAATGGCGAATTCCATCTTTTTAGCTCTTCAACAGTGTCTATTAGCGATATCTTAAACGTTGCAGCGACAGACACATCGATTACTGAGGGAAGTACTCATAGGTACGTTACGGTGGGGACGGCTCCGAACAGGATTTTTAAATTGGAGTTTAATAATGTGGGGTTCGATCACGAAATGGCTTTGACAGAATTGGCACCATCGAGAGCTAATTTTCAGATTTGGCTTTACGAAGTCGGAACGATAGAATATCATTATGGCCCAAATACAGTCACGGACTTAGAAGTCATCGATTACTGGCCTAAACCAAGTTCTGGAATTTCGAGTTACTGGGATTTCGAGGATTTCATGGCCTACTTCATGTGGTCAAGCGGTGATACTGACGACCCAGAGTATCCACTATTCTTCAATGTAGAATTCGACTCCCTCAATATAAGCCCCGCCTTCGATGGTTGGGATGCTTGGCCTATGGATGGCATAGTGTATAAGTACACTTATCATTTCGAAAATACCTGTGTAGAGGATATCGTGCCTGACGGAACGATCAGCGTCGCTGATATTCTTGCTATTTTAGTACAGTTTGGATGTTTCTTCGGGTGTGATTTCGATCTTAACGCAGATGGTGCTGTTACAGTGACTGACGTTTTGATGGTTTTAGCTGTCTTTGGTTCACCTTGTCCTACTTAGTCTATCTAAACTGAAATAATGACATGGTAATGTGTCATGGTGGCAGAGTTTTGTTGGAGCTAAAGTGATGGCATAAGAATTGACTAAGAGCGGGCATAATACAAA
>JABISU010000035.1 GCA_018700255.1 Flavobacteriales bacterium
ATTGTTTCTTTTTTAGAGCTAGGCCAAACAGATCTAAAGTGTATCACCCCATTCGAAGCACCCGTACCATATAAAGAAAATGCTGCACACTTGATCACCTCAACTTGCGCAATGTGCTCCATAGGAAGATAAGACCACCAAATTTCACCTAAATCACCAGACAGCAAAGGAAGTCCATCCAAGAGCAATGAGACACGAGATCCCACACCGTAGCTATAACCACTACCTCCACGTATGCTGACCTGACTATCCATAATTGCAACACCTGATGTTTTAGCAACTAGCCCCTTTAAACCTACAGCATTAGTATTGTCAGCCAAATAAGGTTTTAATACTTCTATGGGAACAACTTCCTCTTCTACTGCTCTTTCTGAAATACTTCCAGACACAACCGCTAACCCTAAAGCTTGAGTTTTATCTTTTAATCTGACTTTTAAAGGTGATCTGATTTCTGAGATAGAAAATGATTCCGTTAAAAACCCCACAAATGAAAATTCTAGGTTACACATTTCGTACCCTCCAACCTCTATTTCGAAATGTCCGTTTAAATCGGCAGCAATTGCTTTGACAGACTTCCCATCACAAACGATCTGGACAGTAACTCCAGGCAGAATTGAATTTGAGGTCTTTTCAACCACTGTACCAGAGAGAGGTGTTTGGGCTGAAAGAGAAAAGCACAAAAGAGTTAAACACGTAAAGTAGAGAGTATGTAAAAATGTAGTTTTAAACATCTGAGTTTCATTCAGTGGATTTACAGATTCTTCATTTCGTGGAAAAGAAAGGCCCATTTATCTGCCTGCTCATCTATAATTTTAGAAGTGGGTTTACCAGCACCATGACCAGCATTTAATTCAATGCGAATAAGCACTGGTTCGTCTCCTTTATGTGCAGCCTGCAGCCTTGCAGAAAATTTAAATGAATGGGCGGGAACAACCCTGTCATCGTGATCCGAAGTTGTAACCATAGTACTCGGGTAGTTAACACCATCAACAAGATTGTGAACTGGAGAGAATGAGTATAGGTTTTTAAAATCAACCTCTGTACTATCTACACAACCGTATTCAGGAATCCATCCCCAACCTATCGTAAATTTATGATACCTGAGCATGTCCATAACTCCCACACCGGGAAAAGCCACGGCAGCAAGCTCCGGGCGCTGGCTCATAACGGCGCCTATAAGTAACCCCCCATTAGAACGTCCTTCAATGGCAAGTTTCTCAGAACAAGTATATTTCTCGTCTATTAAATACTCTGCCGCAGCAATAAAATCGTCGAATACATTTTGCTTCTCTAATAGCATTCCAGCTTTGTGCCACTCTTCACCGAACTCACCACCACCCCTCAAATTAGGCATGGCGTAAACTCCACCTCTCTCGAGAAAAACGATATTAGACGCACTGAAACTCGGAGTGAGACTAATGTTAAATCCTCCGTAAGCATACAACAAGGTGGGGTTCTTCCCATTCAATATTATTCCTTTTCTATGTACAATAAACATCGGAATTGTTGTGCCGTCCTTTGATAGGAACTCAACTTGTTTCGTTTCATATACATCAGGATTAAAGTTCACTTCTGGAGCGCTGAAAAGTAAGCTTTCATGTAATACAGGGTCGTACTTATAAATACTTGTGGGGTGAGTAAAAGATGTGAATGCGTAGAAAACTTCTTTAGAATTTATTTTCCCGCCAAACCCACCAACAGATCCAACATTACTTGGTAAATGTATTTCTTTTGCATCTGACCCCATGAAATCATATGAAACTACAGCATGGCAAGCTTTACGCAAAAATGTGGCAAACAACCGTCCGGCTGAAACTTGTACAGACTCGAGAAGGTGATTAGATTGTGGAATGATGTCAGTCCACAAATCTGTGTTTGTCAACTCTTGAGTTGGATCAACAGCGACAAGGCGATATTTAGGGGCTTCAATATCTGTTAGTAGTAGAATCTTTCCTTCAACAGATCCAACAACACCACTGTGATCAGTAAAGCCATCAACTAAAACACGCCAGTCAGACCCTTCAGCACGAAGATCTTTAATCAGCAAGCTATTGCCGTCAGTTCCTGTTGACACATTTAAAATAAGATAATTATTATCTTCTGTGGCCCAAGCGAAGTGATATCTGTTTGGTTCTTTTTTGTCTATATAAACCAGTTCATCTTCAGACTGTAAAGTCCCTATCTTATGGAAGTAAACACTATGAAAGGTGTTTTCAGAACTGAACGCACTCCCTTCAGGCTCTGGGTATCTGCTATAATAGAACCCGTCATCCACCCAACTTGTACCGCTAAACTTAACCCACTTTAAAACGTCATCGAGTTCCCTACCGGTTTCGATATCCATCACACGGATTTCTTGCCAATCCGATCCCGCTGCGCTCTTAATCACCGAAATATATTTCCCATCATCCGATGCGCCACCTAGAGAAGCTGTAACTGTACCGTCTTTGCTTAACGTATTCGGATCTAAGAAAACGCGTTCTTCAGATCCGATAGCATCGAATATATATGTGACACTTTGATTTTGCAGCCCGTCATTTCTCGCGATAAAGTACTTATCTCCCACTTTGCGAGGGATTCCCACCTTCTCATAATTAAATAGTTTTTCATACCTATCTCTAAGTTCATTTCTCAAGGGTAGAGCATCGAGGTATTTTCGAGTTGTTGTGTTTTGGTCTATAACCCACTGCTCAACCTCAGGATCTCTATCATCCTCAAGCCAACGATATGGATCCTCAACTTCAACACCCCAAAGAGTGTCAACCTGATCCATCACACGACTCTCAGGATATTTAATCTCATCAGGATTCAAAACAAAAGATGAAGTTTCCCCGCAAGAAAAAAATAAGCCGGCAAACAATAGAAATATGATAACACGCATTTGTTCATTTTTGTCTCAAATATACTTTCTCAAATCGAATTACCGTAATATCTTTCAGGTAAATAATTAACACCCTCTGAACGCTCATACTTTATCAATGAAAATTTTATACTTTGCATTGTTTAGCATGTTATTCGGTTCACTTTTAGGACAAACATCTTTCAACTCCAGCATCAGAGCACTCCATGCTATCGACTCTAACAGAGCTGTATTTGCCGGGTCTGACGGGCTAGTCGGATACACTGAAGATGGTGGGTTGAGCTGGGACACTACACGTTGGGGAAGTAGATCTTACAGGGCTTGTTCAGTTGTGAACGGCAATCTACTTGCCGCAAGCATTGAATCTCCCGGGGTGGTTATTAAAGCCCCACTTACTTCGCTCTCATCTACAACGACCACTTTAGAGGAAGCAAATGAAGGGACCTTTTTCGATTCTATGCAGTTTTTCGATTCAAATGACGGCATCCTAATGGGCGACGCCACACCTGACACGACGGGTGATGTTTGCCTATCTATCTACATCACTTCTGACTCAGGAGATCATTGGAAAAGAGTCCAATGCTCAAACTTACCTGAACACATTGAAGGAGAAGCAGCTTTTGCTGCAAGCAATGGGAACATCTCATGCTTTAGCGATAGAGTTTGGATTGTTACAGGCGGCAAAGTATCTAGGGTGTTTTATTCCTCGGACAAAGGCGCTACTTGGGTAGCTTATGCTACTCCACTGATTCAAGGAGGAACGATGACCGGCGCCTTCTGTGCGGACTTTAAAAATTCTAACGAAGGCCTTTTAATCGGAGGTGATTGGGAGAACATGTCTTTAAACAATGGGAACTTAGCTTACACATCCGATGGTGGTAAAACTTGGGATTTGAGGTCTGAGGGAGCAGGGCCTGGATATAGGTCTTGTGTTGTTTGGCACCCTTTAAACTCACAAGAATGTGTAGCTATTGGATCCAAAGGGATAGACTACTCAACGGACTCGGGGTTAAATTGGCATCACATATCTGACGACTCCTTTTACACGGGTCGATTCTCTCCAAATGGAAATTTTTTATGGTTAGCTGGACATAACTCTGTTAATCGAGTTGACATTAATAATTTCATTTATTCAACTATAAATGACTAAATCATCAACCACACAAAGCACAATCGCATTTAACTCAAATGAACACAAAAGAACACAAAGGAAAAATAATGAAATATGACGCATTGGTTTTAGAGGGAGGGAGTTTGAAATGTGCTTTTACCGCAGGCGTCTTAGATGTATTTTTAGGCTCAAATTTCCCCGACTTTCAATATTACTACGGCGTTTCAAGTGGCGCCATGGCGATGTCCTATTATATCGCTAAACAGAGACAAAACTTCATTAAAGTATCCAGAGAATTAGTGGAAAACCCTGAATTCCTCAGCTACAAAAACACTTTTTCTAACAATGGTTTAATGAATTTAGACTTTCTAAAAAAATACGTTCATGATACATTTCCATTTAATGAAGACACAGCTGAGGAAAACAGTCGTGGCAAAAAAGTTGTGATCGTTGCTACAAATCATAAAACTGGAAAGCCCCATTATTTAGAGCCCAAGAAAGGCAAATGGATTAACTATATGATGGCATCAGCCACTCTACCTTTAATTACAAAGGGGCGAACAGAAGTCGATGGCACCTGGATGTTTGACGGAGGCTATTCTGATAGTATTCCTATTAAAAAAGCAATTGCAGACGGAGCAAAAAACATACTCGTTATAAGAACTCGACCTGCTGAAGTAAAGATTGAAAAAAGCTATGTTTCTCTTATGGCAGAATATTGGAACTACGACAATGACAATATCTCGGATTTATTTTCCCTGGGGTACAAACGCTATAATAAATGTGTGGACTTTCTAAATGGCCCTAAACCCGATGGAGTAAACTGGGTGCAAATATCTCCACCAAAAAAATTGAGAGCAGAAGGCTATTATTTACACGTTCAAGATATAGACGCCGATTATAGATTGGGGCTTGAAATAGGGCTTAACTTTCTATCAAGCTTATAGTAGCTAGTGCTTAATGATAAAATGTTTTTTATCAAATCTAAAGCGATCTCCGAAAACACCACCCTCAGCTCTTTTACCAGCAGAAATAGCCATAGTAATACCTGCTTGTCTTGGCAGACCTAGTAATTTCTTTACTCTCTTTGAGTCTAAACCTTCCATAGGACAAGAATCAAACCCATGAGCCCTCATTGCTAACATAAAGTGAGCACAAGCAAGCGCAGTACTTTTATGTGACCAAACAGTCATTCCCCACCTGCCCATGGGTTCTCTAGGAGTGGGTTTACGAATTCCACGAATATTGTAATACAACCACTTTACAGGAGCTAAGACACCTAAAAAGCCAGTAGAGTAAATCAAAGGAGTAATCTTCCTGAAATATTGGTAAGCCTTTTCTGGCATATCTCCCCTCCTATCAAACTCATCAATCATCCACTTGTTATTTCGCTTCCACAAGTCTGGCCTTGCAACGAAAACGAAAATTTCCTTAGCTGTAGAGGCTGCTGGCTGTCCTAAACAAAGTCTTATTAGTTCTTTCTTCTTATCAGAATCTATGACGTGATGAATTTCCCATGTTTGAAGGTTTGATGAATTAGGTGCTTTAAGAGCAGCATCCAAACAACTGTCAATAACATCTTGAGGGATATCATCCGAAGAATAAAACCTTACACTTCTACGAGAATTTACAATATCATTGAAAGCCTTCGGGTCAGTAATTGGAGCATCGACAGCGGGTCGATTTTTATGCTCAGACATTTCAAACATTTTAACTTTAACCATATTTAAAATCAAAGATTAAATAGACAAGAATAATCCAGCAATCGTTGCTGACATTAGATTAGAAAGTGTACCTGCAGCAACAGCTAACAGACCAAACTTAGCAATCTCGGCACGTCTTGATGGTGCAATACCACCTAAACCTCCAAGTAAAATAGCAATAGAACTAAGGTTAGCAAATCCACATAGTGCAAATGCTACAATAGCTTTAGATTTCTCTGAAAGCACCAACACAGAGTCCTCAGCTAAGTAAGGCATAAAATCCAAGTAGGCTACGAATTCATTAACTACAAGCTTTTGGCCTATAAAAGACCCAACGGTAGGCGCTTCATGCCAAGGCACACCTATTAAGAATGCGAGTGGACTGAATACATAACCTAGGATTAACTCCAGGGTTATATAAGGCATGCCAAACCAGCCTCCAATTCCTCCAAAAATACCATTTACAAGAGCAATAAGTCCCACAAATGCAAGAAGCATCGCACCCACATTCAGGGCGAGCTTGAGACCTGATCCTGCGCCAGAAGCAGCGGCATCGATGACGTTTACCGGTGCATCTTCATCAGCGTCAGCATCTTCATCAAAATGAGTCGTTGACTTCTCAGTCTCAGGCATAATTAATTTTGCAAAAAGTAATCCGCCAGGTGCAGCCATAAACGACGCAGCTATAAGATATTCTAAAGG
>JABISU010000034.1 GCA_018700255.1 Flavobacteriales bacterium
TAAATAGGGAGTCGTTAATGTACAATGATACTTGAGGCCCCAAATCGTCTATCGATACAGAAGATGATATTCCTCCAATTACAAATTCTTCTGAAGCTCCATGTGCATCCGTTTTTGTCTCGTTGTTTTCAGAAATAGCATAACAACTTACCCTTCCATTACCATAGGTATAATCAATATCTCGTGGAACTACAAATTCGAATTCAAATAGTCCATTAACAACACTTGCAAGACCTTTATGAATAATATTCCTGTACATGGTATAGTTAAACTCTCCAGCAACATCATCATTATCTAAAGTGCTTAACTCAGACCTCTTGTCAAAAACTGTTGGGTAAATCTGGCCATTAAATTCTTCTAATGTATCTCCTTCGGAAGTCCCAACATAGCCTCTCATTTTTACTAAATCTAAAGACCTAATCGTATCTGGAATTTCTGTGAAGAACACATTATAGGCAGGATAAGCGAGCAGCATAGCTGGATCTCCTAAAAGTGAGAAATTTCTCATATTTGTTAAACTTGTCACGTCGGGACTGTTCTTCGTATCCTTACATATATCTCCCAAACATCTCATCTGTCCAGTTCCAGAATCTTCATCGAGAACAGTTTTAAAAAATGCAGTGTTGAGCTCTTGGTTACCACCGCTAAAAACAGTTCTTGTCGTTGTTAGCATCCCTACAGAACCTCCATCAGAATTGAAAATCAGCATTTCTCCCGCTGATTCTACTTCAGGATCATCATAACGAGAAAGTTCGCATGTCGCCGTCATGAAAACCGGCAATCTGTTTTTATTAGTCCATTCTCTAATTGTAGTTGTATTTAGAATTCTCTCGTGAGCCCACCCTCTTGCACCACCATGACCTATATAATCAATAATAAGCGCGCCTTCTTGAACTTTCCGCGCTATATCAGCTTCTGCTGCGTCATACCTTTCACCCCCCGGAGTAGCTTCTTGTATATATGAATCTGGATATATTTTAATGATGTCATATTCATTGTGTTCTTGGGACACTCTCGCTGAATGAACCTCACTATCAGACATGTGACGCCACCCATCATTGTTATTCCCATCTTGATCATCAGTAACAAAAATAATGCGATTTCTCCAAGATCCGTAAATTGATGACTCTCCACCTGCTTCACACTCGGCTGTTGGAGATGATTCTCCTGAAGCTCCTAGGTATGTCTCTACTTTTGAAACAAAACCTAACGCTTGAGAAAGATCTGTCGCTGGGATTCGCCCCACTCCGATAGCTAGTTTATCACCCGGAGATTCACCCATACCATCTTCTAATAGCCCAAAATAGTCATCAGTCACATAGCTACTGACTGTGCTTTCAGAGTTCGAACTTTGGAATGTAATTATGTTTATTCCGTCGGGGTTAAGATTTCTATTTAGAAAAGTTCCGTCACCCATAAGGGTAAGATACTTAGGCTCATCATCTGTGTTTGTTGCCCTATCACGCAACATCATCATGAGCATCTTTATGGCTGTTGGATCTGGTGAACCAGATGAAAAGGCATCAAATACCTGGCGTTGATTTACTACAGCAACCCTCATCCCTCTATCAGCGTGAAGAATAGCTAATCTTCTTGCAGCTGAGTCCAATGGGAAAGCTGTTAGAATAACTAAATCCAAATGCCCCAATCCGTGAAGATCAGTTTTACCTACCTCCCCTAAAGCTCTAACCTCATTAGCAGCGCTGTATCTAAAAGCTACAAATCTTCTGGTTGTATCCATATTCGCTTTAAAAGCTAATTCATCCCCTAAATCTTCAATCTCAACCGTCACAGATTCTAAAGGGTTAGTTATATCCCAAACAGCATCAACAGATTCAGCATTTTCCAATGTATATCTCGCTGAGTTCGTGAATGAGGTCATACGTGTACCATTTATATAAAACTGGCCACCTGAAACCACCAAATCCTGCCATGCTTGAACCCTTACATAATCGACCCAACCCTGCGCTGATTCATTTCCTGGAGTAAATGACAATTGAACATCAATACCATCACCCGGCATTTCTACCCCGAGAGAGAGATTCCTTTTTTGGGCCAATAGAAGAGAGCTCTCACTTAGGGAAATATCGCTAGTTTGAGATTCCTCACCATTACACAACAGAATGAAATCACTGGTTGCACCTAATGTCCTACCCGCAATTCTAGCATCAACCCAACCGGTGTCACCAACAAGATTAGGTATGTTGAAACTAAATCCATATATCTGACTGCCTAAATACGTGAAATGCTCGCCATAGAACTCCCTTCCACTTTGCGCAATATTCTGCGATTCAACTTCATGAAATCTCCTGGCCAAATGGGTAGACCATTCTTGAGAAATCGGTAAATTATTTGCGATCGGATTGTCTATTCTACTGCCAATTAGATTCGAAGGACCATCTATTCTAAGGTAGTAATA
>JABISU010000286.1 GCA_018700255.1 Flavobacteriales bacterium
ACATCGAAGATTATAATGAGGATGTTCTTTCTATTTTTTCAACTGACGCTTTAAAACGAATTAAATCTGGCGATTCAAACTGGGAGGATATGGTCCCAACATTTGTAGACCAAATTATCAAGGAAAAATGTCTGTTCGGTTACTGTGGCACTCAGCCATCTATAGAAAATAACGAAGACCCTGCAGCTGCAGCATCGAGGGCCATTGAACAAAACGCTAAGGGTTGATTGTTTCCACTCACATTACAAATAAAAAGGGCTTCCCAATTGGGAAGCCCTTTTTATTTAGTTTAATTTTTATACCTAAGCTATCTAAACAGACTCAGCAGTTTCTTCAACAACCTCTTCATTCTTGATTCCTAAAGCAATGTCGTAATCATCTTGGGATCCCACTACGAGATTTTGGAAATCCCTCGCCCCTGTACCAGCAGGTATAAGGTGGCCTACAATTACATTTTCTTTAAGTCCAAGGAGGTGATCTTGTTTACCACTAACGGCTGCTTCATTCAATACTTTAGTAGTCTCCTGGAAAGAAGCCGCAGATATGAATGATGTTGTCTGTAATGAAGCTCTAGTAATTCCCTGAAGTAGAGGTGTTGAAGTCGCAGGTATGGCATCGCGAGCATCAACCAGTGTCATATCACGACGTTTTAACGAACCATTCTCATCACGTAAGCGACGAGCAGAGATCATCTGTCCTTCTTTTAACTCTTCACTATCTCCAGCATTAGAGATCACAACCATTCCGAAAATTTTATTATTCTCATTTAAGAAATCAGATTTTTCTGCGTTTTGCTTTTCTAAGAATTTCGTATCTCCTGAATCTTCTACTACCACTTTTTTCATCATCTGACGAACGATTACCTCAAAGTGCTTATCATTAATCTTCACACCTTGCAAACGATATACATCTTGAATTTCATTTACGATATACTCTTGAACAGCTGTAGGGCCTTTAATATCAAGAATATCCTTAGGAGTAATTGCTCCATCAGAAAGAGGCATTCCTGCTCTAACAAAATCATTATCCTGAACAAGAATGTGTTTAGATAACGGCACCATGTACTTGTACTTATCACCAACACGTGATTCTACAATTACCTCACGGTTACCACGCTTTATCTTACCATATGAGACTATTCCATCAACTTGAGAAACAACAGCTGGGTTAGAAGGGTTACGCGCTTCAAACAACTCTGTAACACGAGGGAGACCACCTGTAATATCACCAGATTTACCAGCAACACGAGGTATCTTACAAAGTATTTGGCCTAATGTTGACTTAGAACCTTCTTTAACCATAATATGAGCTCCTACAGGCAAAGAATAAGTTCTTAGGGTTTCACCTTTTTTATCCTGTATAAGTATAGCTGGGTTTTTCTTCTTATCCTTGGTCTCAGTAATTACAACCTCACGAAAACCGGTCTGTTCATCTAGTTCTTCACGGAATGTAACACCCTCTTCGACATGCTCAAAATTAATTACACCAACAGCCTCACTAATAATTGCGCTATTATAAGGATCCCATTTACAAACAGATGTGTTTTTCTTAATCTTATCACCTGACTTCACAAATAGTAATGAACCATAAGGTAGAATTGTCGTAGAATACGCAACTCCTGTTTTAGGATCAACAACTTTAAACTCACTTGATCTAGAAACAATGACTGTCTCAATAGCTCCATCCGCATTCTTACGTTCAACAGTTCGGAGATCTTCTATCTCAGCAACACCATCAAATTTAGTACGCAACTCATTTTCATCAGAAATTTTAGAAGCGGTACCACCAACGTGGAAAGTACGCAGAGTTAACTGAGTACCCGGCTCACCTATGGATTGTGCAGCAATTACACCAACAGCTTCACCTTTTTGAACCAATCTTGCTGTTGCAAGGTTTCGGCCATAACATTTAGCGCAAATTCCTTTAGGAGATTCACATGTTAAAACTGATCTGACTTCAACTTCATCTACCCCTGCATCCTCAATTGCTCGAGCAATAACAGGTGTTATTTCTTCGCCTTCATTAGCAAGGAACTCACCTGTTTCAGGATGAAGAACTTCAATAGCAGGAACACGGCCGTCAATTCGATCAGCAATACCCTCTACAATTTCATCATTCTTTCTAAGTGTAGACACCATAACACCTCTCAGTGTTCCACAATCTTCAATTGTAACAATAACATCCTGGGCGACATCTACTAGACGTCTCGTTAAGTAACCCGCGTCAGCAGTTTTAAGAGCAGTATCCGCAAGTCCCTTACGAGCACCGTGAGTTGAAATAAAGTACTCAAGAATAGATAATCCTTCTTTAAAATTTGATAAAATTGGATTCTCAATAATATCCTGACCTCCAGTTGCAGAAGATTTCTGCGGCTTTGCCATTAGACCACGCATACCTGAAAGCTGACGAATTTGTTCTTTAGATCCACGAGCACCAGAGTGCATCATCATGTAAATAGAGTTGAATCCTTGTTTATCTGTTTCAAGCCTATCCATAAGGATATTAGTAAGTCTAGAATTTGTGTGAGTCCATATATCAATTATTTGATTATAGCGCTCATTATTTGTGATTAGACCCATATTATAGTTCTCCATCACTTCAGCAACTTCAGAAGTAGCTTTTGCAACTAGTTTCTCTTTCTCTGGCGGAATAATAACATCATTTAAGTTAAATGACAGTCCACCTTTAAAAGCCATGTAGAACCCTAACCCCTTAATCTCATCCAGGAATTCTGCTGTTCTAGCAACTCCAACAACTTCAAGTACTCTAGCGATAATATCTCTTAAAGACTTCTTAGTTAGAAGCTCATTAATGTATCCTGCTTCCTTAGGAACATGTTCATTAAATAGTACACGACCACAAGTAGTTTCAACTATAGAAGAGTCACCATTAATATCAATGAAACGCATCTTGATTGATGCGTGAAGATCTAGCTTACCTTCCTGATGCATAATACTCACCTCTTCAGGAGAATAGCACATTGTTCCCTCACCTTTAACAGGCCATTCGGGTGTACTCTTACGTTCCTTAGTGATGTAATACAATCCCAATACCATATCCTGAGAAGGAACAGTAATAGGAGCACCATTAGCAGGGTTTAAAATATTATGTGACGCAAGCATCAATAACTGAGCCTCTAAAACAGCCGCGTGACCCAGAGGTAAGTGAACCGCCATTTGGTCACCATCGAAATCGGCGTTAAACGCTGTACATGCTAAAGGGTGTAGCTGAATAGCCTTACCTTCAATTAGTTTAGGCTGGAAGGCCTGAATACCAAGTCTGTGAAGTGTTGGAGCTCGATTTAATAAAACTGGATGTCCTTTTAAAACGTTTTCTAATATATCCCAAACTATAGCCTCTTTTGCATCAACGATCTTCTTTGCAGATTTAACCGTCTTAACAATTCCACGCTCTAGCATTTTACGAATAATAAACGGCTTATATAATTCTGCCGCCATATGCTTAGGCATACCACATTCGTGCATCTTGAGTGTAGGACCAACTACAATAACAGAACGTGCAGAATAATCTACACGTTTTCCTAAAAGATTCTGACGGAAACGACCTTGCTTTCCTTTTAAGCTATCGCTTAATGACTTTAGTGGGCGATTGCTTTCAGTTTTAACAGCACTAGACTTACGACTATTATCGAAAAGACTATCAACCGCTTCTTGAAGCATACGCTTCTCATTACGGAGAATTACCTCAGGTGCTTTAATTTCAACAAGTCGCTTTAAACGGTTGTTTCTAATTATGACACGACGGTAAAGATCATTTAAATCTGAAGTTGCAAAACGACCACCATCAAGAGGAACAAGTGGACGAAGCTCAGGTGGTATTACCGGAACAACTTTAACAATCATCCACTCAGGACGATTTTCAATTCTCTTATGAGAATCTCTCATGTTTTCAACAACCTGAAGACGCTTTAAAGCCTCACTCTTTCGTTGTTGTGATGTCTCTGTGTCAGCGGCGTGTCTAAGTTTAAAAGAAAGCTCGTCTAAATCTAAATTAGCAAGAAGGTCGTGAACTGCCTCAGCTCCCATCTTAGCAACAAACTTATTTGGATCCTTATCTTCCAGATACTGATTCTCTTTAGGTAGAGTATCAAGAACATCAAAGTACTCATCTTCTGATAAGAAATCATTAATTTGTAAATCTTCTCCTTCTGCATTTTTTGCAGTACCAGGATTAATTACAGCATAACGCTCGTAATATATAATTTGATCTAACTTCTTAGATGGTAACCCTAAAAGGTACCCTATTTTATTAGGTAAGCTTTTAAAATACCAAATATGAGCAACAGGTACCACAAGCGATATGTGACCCATTCTTTCTCTTCTGACTTTTTTCTCAGTTACCTCAACACCACAGCGATCACAAACAATACCTTTATAACGGATACGCTTATACTTACCACAGTGACATTCGAAATCCTTAACGGGACCAAATATCTTCTCGCAAAACAATCCATCGCGTTCGGGCTTATAAGTCCTATAGTTAATTGTTTCAGGCTTGAGTACTTCACCTTCTGAGTCTTCAAGAATTTTTTCAGGCGATGATAACGATATCGTTATCGTCGAAAAATCGCCCGAGTTCTGTTGGGGGGTCTTTTGTTGGAACATTTTCAGTTATCGATTCGGGTTATTAATCTAGCGAAATACTAAGTCCGAGTCCTTTTAGCTCGTGCATAAGTACATTAAATGATTCCGGTATTCCCGGTTTAGGCATCACATCTCCTTTTACAATTGCTTCGTATGCTTTTGCTCTTCCAATAACATCGTCAGACTTTACAGTTAGAATCTCTTGTAAAATATTAGCAGCTCCGAACGCCTCTAGCGCCCAGACCTCCATCTCTCCAAAACGCTGACCACCAAACTGAGCTTTACCACCCAATGGTTGTTGTGTTATTAGAGAGTACGGTCCGATAGAACGTGCATGCATCTTATCATCTACCATATGGCTAAGCTTGATCATGTAAATTACACCAACAGTTGCTGGCTGATCAAATCTTTCACCAGTACCTCCTTCATATAGGTGTGTTACTCCACATTCAGGAATTCCAGCCTTATTGGTTAGTTCTGTAATCTCATTAAGACTAGCACCATCAAAAATAGGAGTTGAGAATTTCATACCTAAATCCTGGCCTGCCCATCCTAAGACTGTTTCATAAATTTGTCCTAGATTCATACGAGATGGTACACCAAGCGGATTCAAAACTATATCTACTGGAGAACCATCTTCTAGGAATGGCATATCCTCTTGACGAACTATTCTAGCAACAATACCTTTGTTACCGTGTCTACCAGCCATCTTATCTCCAACTTTCAACTTACGCTTTTTCGCAACGTATATCTTAGCTAATTTGACAATACCATTAGGCAGTTCATCACCTACAGTTACTTGGAATTTCTTTCGCTTATAAGCACCGAGCAAATCATTGTACTTCATGGTGTAATTGTGCACCACTCTATTTACAAGATCACTGATATCATTATCTCTTACCCAAGACTCTGAGTTTATAATTAAGAAGTCTAAGCTCAATAGTATTTTCTGAGTGAACTTAATTCCTTTCTTTACTTGCTCTTCCTTGTAGTAATTAAAAACTCCCTGACTAACCTTTCCGGCAACAAGCTTCATAAGCTTATCAACCAAAATTTTCTTTAGTATAGCTGCCTCTCTATCAAATTCTATATCAATAGTCTCGATAACTGCTTTATCTGCAGCTTTAGCTTTCCTGTCTTTTACAGCTCTACTAAATAGTTTTTTATCAATTACCACTCCTTGGCTTGAAGGAGGCATTTTTAAAGAAGCATCCTTTACATCTCCAGCTTTATCACCGAAAATAGCGCGCAATAACTTCTCTTCTGGACTTGGGTCTGATTCTCCTTTAGGTGTAATCTTACCAATTAGAATATCTCCCC
>JABISU010000281.1 GCA_018700255.1 Flavobacteriales bacterium
CTCCTTTTTTCAGCTGAGACTCCCAGTCTCTTAAGCAAAGTGGGATTGTGGCAGCGGTGGTGTTTCCATAGTTCTGAATATTGATCATTACTTTTTCACTATCAATCCCCATACGCCTCTGTGTGGCATCAATGATTCTTAGGTTGGCTTGGTGGGGTACTAACCATGCTACGTCATCACTAGTCAGTCCGTTGCGCTCCATGATTTCGTAGCTTACGTCTGCCATACTTGTTACAGCGGCTTTGAATACAGGTCTTCCATCTTGGAATATGTAGTGCATTTTTTTATCTACAGTCTCGTGGGTAGCAGGATTCAGTGACCCTCCGGCTTCTTGCCTTAACATTTCAGAACCTGCGCCATCACAGTGATGTATGTGATCTTTTAATCCGTTATCATCTTCAGATGGCTCAAGCAGAACAGCTCCAGCACCGTCACCGAATAAGACGCATGTTGTTCTATCGGTATAATCGACAATAGAACTCATTTTATCAGATCCAACTACTACAACTTTTTTATAGGTGCCATTTTCAATGAATTGGGACCCTGTGGTAAGAGCGAACATAAAACCAGAGCAAGCTGCGCTCAAATCAAACCCCCAGGCTTTTGTAGCTCCAACTTTGTGGGCAATTAGATTGGATGTTGAAGGGAACAGCATATCAGGAGTAACTGTCGCTGTAATGATGACGTCTATTTCTGAAGGGTCAATGCCTCTCTTTTTACAGAGAGTTTTAACAGCTTCAGCTCCCATATCAGAAGTAGCTTTAGTAGGGTCCTTAAGAATGTGACGCTGAGAAATTCCAGTGCGAGATTTGATCCACTCGTCATTTGTATCGACCATTTTTGCAAGGTCGTCATTTGTTAAGAGGTCATCCGGCACGTATCCGGCAACGCTTGTAATTGCTGCTATCATTCTTGTTATTCTTTCACCCCAAAGTTAGATGTCTATTTCACTTCTTTATGTGAAATTAACGGGAATCTTAACTAAAATAAGTGGAAAACCTTGTGTCAAGATATTTTGAATATAAAAAAGGGGGCGGAAGCCCCCTTCAGTTTTTTTTTATAAAACGGTTAGCGTCGAAACGTTTAAGCTTCTTCACGTTCCATTACTACTTTACCCTTGTAGTAAAGTTTTCCTTCGTGCCAGTGAGCACGGTGGAACATGTGTGGTTGACCAGTTGTAGGGCAAGTGCTAACGTTAGGAGCTGTTGCCGTGTAGTGCGTGCGACGTTTGCGAGTACGCGTTTTACTCTGCCGGTTTTTAGGATGTGCCATTTCAGTATTATTTCAAGTTCTTCAAAGCGTCCCAACATGGGTCCGTAAGTTTTTCACTTTCTTCTCTAGAATCATTAGAGGTGTATCTGAGCATTTTAGGATCACAATCATTTTCATTTTCATGAACTTGATGTGGTGGTCGAGAGAGATGAGCTAATTCATAAATAGTTTGGCTTAGATCTAACTCAAATTCATTTTTACTCAGTATCCAAAGTGAGTCACCGTATTCAGTTTTATCACCGAAACGAACTACTATTTTATCTTCGTATTGTAAAGGGTAGGTAAGATCTTCAAGGCAACGACCGCATGGGACTTTCCAAGTAAGATCAAGTGCCATACGTAAAGTCATAGTAGTTTCAGAATACTCAAGTATCACGTCCATAACGCCTTTAGCGTTCTGGATTTCTGATTCTGGGAAGCAAGCAAAGAACTCTGGATCCACATCCATTTGGAACGTATAATTTCCTGGTTTCAGACCCATAAACGGGATTTTAAAATTAACCAGAGGATTCATTCCTTCCAAATTTAGGGACGGCAAAGATAGTGTATCCCTAACAGCTTCCCAAGTGTTTTACACAAATCAGTAAAAAACAATTGCGTATAGTGAACGAATCACCTACGGTTGTTGTGGTATTCACGTTTAGGTGGGGTTATCTCAAGTGGATTAGATGTTAGCTCTCTATATTCTAAGCGATTTCTTCTAATATCTTGAGCGAGATAAATAGCAGCTCTCATAGAATCAGCCATAGCAATACCTTTTCCAGCAATATCAAAGCCAGTCCCATGATCTGGGCTTGTGCGTACTATCGGTAATCCGGCGGTGAAGTTTACCCCACGACCAAAACTCAATGCCTTAAATGGTGCAAGACCCTGGTCGTGATACATAGCGAGGACTCCATCGAAATTTTTATATGCTCCTGAGCCGAAAAATCCGTCAGCTGCATACGGCCCAAAGGCATTTACTCCAGAAGCCTTTGCTTCTCGAATAGCTGGTGAAATAATGGTTTTCTCTTCTTCGCCCATAAGCCCATTATCCCCCGCGTGAGGATTAAGGCCTAATACAGCAATCTTAGGGCTAGCGCATCCGAAGTCTACAGCAAGTGATTCACTCATAAGCTCTAATTTCATCTTAATAGCCACGCTAGTTAGTGAAGAGGAAACGTCTTTAATCGCTATGTGCCCGGTTGCGACGCCGATTCTTAGATTGTCAGCAACAAGCAACATTAATACATCGTCAGCATTTGCAATATTAGCTAAGTACTCAGTATGTCCAGGAAATTTAAATCCAGCTTGTCGAATCGAATCTTTGTTTATGGGAGCTGTTACAAGAATATCAACTTTTGAGGAAGCTAGATCATCAACAGATTTTTCTAGAGAATTCATTGAATACCTACCTGCTTCAGTTGTTTTTTCTCCGAGTTGAAGATCGAATTCCACAATGCCTAATCCCACAACATTTAATCTTCCTGGGAGAGCATCTTCTGTTGAGTCAATTTCTACCCAATTTAAGTTTTTTAACTCTAAAACCTCAAGGTTCTTAGCCACAACATCATTAGTCGCGTATAAAACAGGAGTTATTCCTTCCAGCATTCTTTCATCTGAAAAGACGCGTAAAATAGTTTCAATACCTATTCCGTTTGGGTCGCCTGAAGTAAGTCCTATTCTCATGAGCATGCTTTAATAAGAATGTAAAGGTAGCTATCTAAAGTCCGCGTTCGTGTGTAACTTCGTATCGATGTTTATTCGACCGCATATACTCATTTTTAAAATACTGTTGATTGTTATAGGAATTGCTTTTTTGAATGTAAAAGCATTTGCCACACACAATCGGGCGGGTGAGATTACTTATAAACACGTTGAAGGATTAACCTATGAGGTTCTTATTACAACTTACACAAAATCATCAGCACTCGCAGATAGACCACTTCTGTATTTAAGATGGGGGGATGAAAATGGTGATGATGTAGATTCGCTAAGTAGAGAGTCTATAAATATTTTAGTTGGTGACATTAAAGTGAACACCTATAGAGGGACTCACACTTATGGAGGAC
>JABISU010000033.1 GCA_018700255.1 Flavobacteriales bacterium
TAGGTGGTAACCGTCTTGTTATCAAGCACGCTCTAGCTGCTGGTACTTACACATTGACTGCTATTCATAAGGACTTCTCTCAAGCAACTAACTTCGTTGTTACTCGCTAAGAGTAGAACAAAGTAGTTTAGAGAATACTTAAAGAAACATCTCATTTAAAGAGGGAACTTTCGAGTTCCCTCTTTTTTTATGCGCTATTTTTGAAGTAATAATTATACACAAGTTAAATAAACGATTTACTGATGAATAACCGATTTGTTAATCAATTGGCTTACACAACGGCGCTTGTTTTCACACTCGTAAGTTTAGCGGGCTGTGCTCCAACTTACACTACTATCTCATATTTAGCAGATACGACTTCAGTTTGTTGTGAAAAACCTACTCCAGAAATAATTAGTGGACCGATGATAGGTCATGTAAGTATGAGGTCGGCTCAGGTTTGGGCTCAAGTAGATAATGCTGCTGATTTAAGTGTGTCATACTGGAAAGAAGGGGATGAAGAGTCTGCTGGATATTCTGATTGGAAGTGGGCGGATTCAAAAACAGCGTTTAGTGCGCAATTTGAATTGAGTGGGTTAGATCCAGGGAGCCGCTACAGTGCTGTGTTGGTCGCAAACGGTGAACCAATTGGAGATACAATTAATATTGCCACTCAGGTGCTGTGGGATTATAGAATGGACCCACCTGAGTTTAAGGCTGTAATTGGAAGTTGTGCGTTTATTAATGATTCTATATATGATAGACCTGGGCGTGGTTATGGGGGTGAGTATGAGGTTTTCGAGTCTATTGTTGCAGCTGATCCAGACATGATGTTGTGGTTAGGTGATAACGTTTATCTGAGGGAGGTGGATTTCCAAAGCTATTCTGGGTACCTGTATCGTTACACTCACACACGTGCTTTACCGGAAATGCAAGACCTTTTAAAGGCTTGTCCCAATTATGCGATTTGGGATGATCATGACTTTGGTCCCAACGATGCTGATGCAAGTTGGGTTCATAGAGACTGGGCTCAGGATGCGTTTAAAACATTTTGGGCTAACCCGAGTTACGGAGCGCCTTCAGGAGCAAACAATATTGCTACTGCATTTAGGTTTAGCGATGTGGAGTTCTTTTTGTTAGACAATAGATCCCAAAGAATACATCACAACAATAGGACTCAGGATATACATGTGCTCGGAGATGAACAAATAGATTGGTTGATTGCAGCATTAAATAAAAGTAGAGCTCCATTTAAGATGGTCGCTGTGGGAGGTCAGTTTTTAAATACTGTAGCCCGTCATGAAAATATGGCGAACTTTCCAGAAAGACAAGAGATTATAGATAGGATAGAGGAGGAGCATATTCACGGTGTGGTTTTCTTGACAGGTGATAGGCATTGTACTGATATGAGTCGGATAGAGTTAGAGGGAGGTGCAGTAATTCACGATTTGACGGTTTCTCCACTCACAAGTAGCACTTACGATAATTCAGATGAGCCTAATGATTTAAGAATTGAAGGAACTACCGTGCCTTTAAGAAACTTTGCTGAACTTAACTTCTCAGGTCCGAGAAAGAATAGGTCTCTTGAGATTGTTGTGAAGGATGCGAATGGTGTTGAAGTTTGGACTGAAACCCTAATAGCTAAAGAACTCTAAGAATTTTGATTTGTGTCATCACAAGTGATATTTGACTTAATAATTTCGTTAGATGAAACATATACACTCGATTAGAACGGATTATGTGAAGGGGAAAATGCGTATGCAGGATTTGGCGGATTCTCCGGCTCAACAGCTTTCTGCCTGGATAAGTGAGGCTCTAAAGTCAAACGTTCCCGATGCAAATGCATTTTGTTTATCAACGGTTACATCTGATGGTTTCCCTAAGGGCAGGACGATTTTAGTGAAAGATATAGAAGGAGAATCGGTGGTTTTTTATACGAATAAAAACAGCAGTAAGGCTAAGGATTTAAGAAGCAATGCTAAAGCAGGAGCAACGTTTTTTTGGGCTGAGATGGAGAGGCAGGTGTGTTTAACGGGTGTGGTTACAGAGGTTTCGGAAGAAGAAAACGATTTGTATTTTGATACAAGGCCCCGAGAAAGTCAATTAAGCGCTTGGGTATCTGATCAGAGTTCGCCAATAGATTCAAGAGATCAACTGAATAAATCATATGCTGAGGTAAAAGCTCGATTTGATGGAGTAGAAAAAGTTGAAAGGCCTCCACATTGGGGAGGATATAGGATTTCTTTCGAAAGTGTAGAGTTTTGGCAGGGGAGAGCTTCGCGTTTACACGATAGAGTGGTTTACACTAAATCTGAAAGTGGAGCTTGGAAAAAAGGAATGCTTCAACCCTGACTATTAAGCTTGTTTAACACCTCTCCCTAGTCAACTCTGATCACAAGTCCTTTTAGATAGGCTCCCTCTGGGTGGAATGCACTAACGGGGTGATCAGCTGGCTGTGTTAAGCGGTGAAGGATTCTCACGGTTCTGTTTGCCTGTATAGAGGCAGCGATGATTGTGTTTGTAAACAGCTTATCATCGACAGCTTGGCTACAAGAGAAAGTAAATAACAAAGAACCGGGTTTCATAGATTCGATAGCACGAAGATTGATTCGCTTGTATCCTTGAACGGCTGAGTGTCTAGCCGATGCACGCTTTGCAAAAGCTGGAGGGTCGAGAATGATAATATCGTATTCGCTAAGGTCAGACTTTAAATACGCTACAGCTTCTTCTTGTAAGCTCTTGTGCTCATCAATGTTTAGAGAGTTTAAAGCAACATTTTCTTCACAAACTTCAAGCGCTCTAGCTGAGCTATCAAGGCTGTGCACTTCCTTTGCTCCAGCTTTCATTGCGTAAATAGAAAAACCTCCTGTGTAGCTGAAAACATTGAGGACCTTCTTATCCTTTGAGTAATGGCCGAGAAGCTTGCGGTTTTCTCTTTGGTCTATGAAAAAACCAGTTTTCTGCCCTTTTTCCCAATCTATATTGAACTTATGGCCATGCTCAGTAGCGTAGTGTTCCACAGGCATTTTACCCCAAACCACACCATCCTCACTCACCGTCCCGCCATGCTTAGCAAGGGCTTTAGAGCTTTTATCATAAACTGCAACGAGCTTATCTCCAAGTGCATCAGAGAAAGCAGAGCAAAGAAGTTTGGTGACGTTGTGCATACCAGGAGTGTGGCACTGGATAACTAAAACTCCGGCGTAGAAATCTGCGATAAGCCCAGGCAAACCATCACCCTCAGCATGAACGAGTCTGCAGGTGTCGTTCGTATCACTATCTAAAAGACCAAGCATTTCCCTAACGCTGATAGCCTCCTTTATCTTATCAATCCACCACTGATCGTCTGGTTTGTCTTCAGCGAAAGTGAGCATGCGGATAGCGATAGAAGTTCCAGGAGAGAAATGACCCCAACCGAGAAGCGCCCCCTTGTTAGCAATCACTTTCACCCAATCGCCAGCCCCAGGTTTTCCTTCTACTTTTTTAATTGCACCACTAAAAACCCAAGGGTGACGACGTAGAATGCTCTCCTGTCTCTTAGGTTTTATCGTAATTGTGGGGTAGCTAGGGTTATTCATTCGGCGAAATTACGTAAACGTCAGTGCCTTTAGTTCGGATTTTCCCTCCGTCTAATAATTTTCTTAAAATGTTAGAAACCGAGCCTTTGTGTCCTGCTTTAAATTTGCGTATAAGATTGAAGGCATCGACCCCTTCAGGGTGAGCTTTTCTAAGAATATTTAAGATCTTTACTTCAGTTTCATTAGGGCTCCAGGTGCAGTTGTCACAAGCTTCACATGGACTCACAGGGTCGTCGCTGAAGTATAAATCGAGAAATTCTGAGCGGCACCCTTCAGTTGAAATATATGCTTGTATGGCGCTCCATTTTTTATCGGCGGATTCTGCCCTGTCAGCATAAACCGAGGAAGGTAAGGTGATTTTTTTGGCGTTAATTCTCCCAGAAGGCCAAACAACCTCATACTCTGCTGCCTGGGGCATCCACTCTAATCGACCTTGAGCGTCCAA
>JABISU010000143.1 GCA_018700255.1 Flavobacteriales bacterium
ATTGCTTGGTATAAATTCGCGGAGCTTCATCCTTTCTGCCCTCCTGAACAGGCTCGTGGAATGATAGAGATTTTACAAAATCTAGAATCAGATTTAGCTGAAATCACGGGTTTTGACAGAGTTACTCTCCAGCCCAATTCTGGTGCTAATGGTGAATACGCTGGGATGCTCGTTATCAAAGCTTACCATGAGAGCATAGGAGAGAAGCATAGAAATATTTGTTTAATTCCTTCAAGTGCACACGGGACAAATCCTGCAAGCGCTGCTATGGCGGGCTTAAAAATCGTCGTGGTCGGATGTATGGAAAATGGAGACATAGACATTGAAGACTTACAAGAAAAAGCTGAAAAACATCGCGAAAACTTAAGCTCTATTATGATTACTTACCCCTCTACTCATGGAGTTTTTGAGGCAAGGATTCTAGAAATTATCGAAATTGTTCACACCAATGGAGGCCAGATATATATGGATGGTGCAAATATGAATGCCCAAGTGGGGCTTACCAGTCCTGGAAATATTGGCGCGGATGTTTGTCACCTCAATCTTCATAAAACCTTTGCGATACCTCACGGAGGAGGAGGTCCAGGAATGGGCCCTATCGGAGTTGCGAAACACCTCACTAAATTTTTACCTGGTCACGCTATTATACATAAAGGTGTAGAGGATTCAATATCTGCTGTATCATCTGCTCCTTTCGGAAGTGCGTTGATAGGACTTGTCCCCTACGCTTACCTTAAAATGTTAGGTGTAAAAGGAGCAACTCAAGCTACAGAGATTGCTATATTAAACGCCAACTATCTCAAAGTTAGATTAGAAGGAGCCTACGATATTTTATACCAAGGTCCGAATAACACTGTCGCCCACGAGATGATCATAGATTGCAGATCTTTTAAATCGTGCGGAGTTGAAGTTATTGATATTGCAAAACGTCTAATAGATTATAGCTTTCATGCTCCTACAATTTCTTGGCCTGTATCCGGTACGATGATGGTTGAACCCACCGAGAGTGAATCTCTTGAGGAATTAGATCGATTTGTAGAAGCGATGTTAAGCATAAGAGAAGAAATACGATCTATAGAGTTAAAACAAGTTGATGCTGTGGATAATGTTATAAAAATGGCACCTCATACAATTGAGGAAACTACAGCCTCTGAGTGGAAACATCCGTACTCAAGAGAAGAAGCAGCTTTCCCTGTTGAGGAGTTGAAAAAAGGTAAATTTTGGGCTCCAGTTGCAAGAGTAGATGACACATACGGCGACCGGAACCTAATGTGTAGCTGTCCACCTATAACGGACTACATAGACGAAATATCTAAATAAAATACTATTTTGTGTTTGTTAGTGTCTATAAATAATCTTCTGCTAGAATTTCGCGCTTTATATTTGCGAAGTTAAAGATAAATAGAAATCATAAAACGCTCAATATGAAGCAAGTATACTTTTTAATTGCCGCGATGTTCGTAGGAACTATTGCAAACGCACAGGTAAAGATGCCGGTGCAAGCTGCTAAAGACGCACAAGCGTCAAGCATAAACTCTGAAGCTCCAGTGCAAGCTGCAAGAGCTGTATTTTGGTCACACGACTGTAATGTTGACGATTGTAGTGACTGGTCCTTTGGTAATGGAGCTCTAGAAGCTGGTGCTCCTTGGGAAGAAATAGACATCAATTTTGAATGTACTACTGATGGGCCTGCTGGACCATACAATCAGTGGGCTGGAGGATCTGGTGACGGTTCTGCTACTAGCGCGATGAACTCAACAACATCGGCCAACGGATTAATCATGGTTGATTCAGACCTTTTTGGAGCTGACGCTAACTATGATGCAAACTGGGTTGAGAACTGTTGGTTCTCAACAGTAACACCTATTAACTGTACCGATCATCAATATGTGAGCATCTCTTTGGAGACACGCTACCGTTGCTGGGATAACGGAGGTTCTGATGACAGTGAGAAGTGTCTTATTGAAATCTCTCGTGACGGAGTGAACTGGCCAGCTATTGATAGTTGGGATGAGGAGTCTGGAACTGTAGATTACGGTGGGGGAGCAGACCCTGTTGCCTCTCGTAAAGAAGTATTCCCTGGATATGGGACAGGTGATTCATCAGATAATCCGTCTTTATTAGAATTCGATATTACTGAAGCTGCTGGTGGACAGGAGACTGTTTACATCCGTTTCCGTTGGTCTGGAACTTGGGGTTACAGCTGGGAGATTGACGATATTAAAGTTTACGACACTCCTGCAAACGATACACGCATAGATAACTACTTAAGTTACACAGACTTTGAGCGTACAGGATATTACGAGTACGGTGCTTGGCCTCTTTCTCAAATACCCGCTGATCTTGCCGCAGCGGCAAAGGTTTATAACGTAGGTTATGAAGACCAAACAAACGTTACGCTTGGTGTTACTGCTGCAGGAACATCAGCTTATTCTTCTGCAATCTCTCTTGCGTATGCTA
>JABISU010000032.1 GCA_018700255.1 Flavobacteriales bacterium
AAAAATAGAATTGTAAAAGAGGGCGTATTTGTGGAGATTGAGTATGTGTTAAGTGAAATTAACGAAAGTGGAGAACAAGGAGAAGTTATTGAGGAATGTGGAGAAGAGAGTGCTTTCGGGTTCTATTTGGGCTCGGGAGAAGTCTTAGAAGCGCTGGAAAAAGAATTAATGGGAAAATCCACAGGTGAGCCTTTTGAAGTGGTGATTCCTTGTACAGAAGCTTATGGAGTAACCACAGATGATGCAATTGTTATGATTCCTAAAACTGTTTTTGAGTTAGATGGAGAGTTTGACGAAGAGCACATTCAAGAGGGTGAGGCTATAGCCATGAACGATGAAGATGGAAATGAAATGGTGGGTGTCGTTGTGAGCATATCTAAGACAGAAGTGGAAATGGACTTTAATCATCCTTTGGCGGAATTAGATCTTCATTTTGTTGGTTCTATTTGTGACGTAAGAGAAGAAGAATAAATATGGAACGTACTGAAATAAAGGATTTGGGGGAATTTGCCCTAATCAGTAAGTTGACAAAAGACTTAGCAAAAAACCGCCCGTCTACACTTTTAGGTGTTGGAGACGACGCAGCAGTTATTGACCCACTGGGAAAGCGAGTCGTGGTAACAACAGATATGCTTGTTGAAGGTGTTCACTTTGATTTAAGCTATGTTCCTTTGAAGCACCTTGGATATAAAGCTGTGATCGCAAACTTGAGTGACGTTTGTGCAATGAATGCGAAACCCACTCAAATTTTAATAGGTCTTGGTGTTTCAAACAGATTTTCAGTTGAAGCATTAGAAGAGTTATATGAGGGTATTAAAACAGCATGTGAGTTGTACAAAGTTGATTTGGTTGGGGGAGATACAACCTCAAGCCCTTCAGGGTTAACACTTTCAGTTACTGCTGTTGGACTTGTTGAAGGTGATTCAGTAGTGACTAGGGGAGGAGCTTCGGCGGGGGATTTACTCGTTGTATCAGGCGATCTTGGGTCAGCGTATATGGGACTTCAGGTTTTAGAAAGGGAAAAGGAAGTTTTTAAGGAAGCTCCAAAAGCACAGCCAGATCTACAGAACCACAGTTATATCATTGAGCGCCAACTCAAACCTGAAGCAAGAACAGATATTGTTACAGAACTATCGGATTTAAAAGTGAAGCCCACAAGTATGATTGATATTTCTGACGGCCTAGCCTCAGAGTGTTTTCATCTTATGGCCGCAAGTGGATTGGGAGTCAGGATATATGAAGATAAGCTACCTATCGATCCCAAGACATATGACACGGCTAGAGAATTTAACTTAGACCCAACACTATGCATGTTAAGCGGGGGAGAGGATTACGAGCTGCTATTTACCATCTCACAAAACGATTTCGAAAATATCCGCAACCACCCTAAACTATCTGTTATTGGACATATGACAGAAGATGCAAAAGAACATATTATGGTCACTAAAAACGGACTGGATGTTGAGTTAAAAGCTCAAGGCTGGGATCCCTTAAAAGACTAAATGCAAAGAATTTCGGGTATATTTGGTTTAGAAAACTTTTCTTCTGCAGAAGCTATTGAAACTGTTTCTAAGATGCTAAGTCAGGGAAGAGAGATCAGTCTAAATTTAGAGGTTTGGTCTGATGAAAGGAATTTGGTTTTAGGTGCTGCAGGTCAGTCGGTAGTGGATACTAATTCTGGGGACACGATCATATTAAGTGGAGAAATCGAGAACACACTTGAGCTAATAGATCATTTAAAAAGTGAAGGAGTCCAGGTAGAAAATACGGTCTTACTTACAGCTTTAAAAGCATGGGGGTTAGAGGCTACACTTAAAAAATTAAAAGGAAAATTTAGTTTTGCTTGGTGGTGCGCCGGTTCCGAGAAATTGGTAATTGCAAGAGATAGGTTTGGAATAAAACCGATGTACTGGTGTGCAGAAAATGAAAAGGGGGCTATCATGTTTGCCTCAGAAATAAAGACTTTGCTTGCTTCGGGTTTAATTTCTCGAAAAGTGAATAAAGAGGCTTTGATTGATTATTTACGATATTCGACAGTTCATGGACCCCTAACTATCGTAGAGGGGATTCAACTTTTAGAGCCTGGGTGTGCTATAGAAATCCATGAAGAGACGGTCAATGTTCTTAGGTGGTGGGAAACATCTAAAGATGCATTAATCAAAGATTCTCAGTCTATAAAAGACACTTTGTTAAAAGCCGTCAATTCTAAGTTGGCGGGTGATTCTCCAGCAATTTATTTATCAGGAGGACTTAATTCCATCACTTTAACCGCTGCGATGTTTCAACTATCGAGCCAACCAATAAATACTTTTTCAGTTGCTTTTGAAGGTTCAGAAACATCTACCGAGAACGAGGCGCATAAGATTTCAAATAATTTTGCCACCAATCACACGGAGGTTTCTGTTTCCAATCTGTCTATTTATAAAAAGCTGCACAATGCAATAGACCAAATGGACCACCCTTCTTCTAATGGTCTTAGAAATTATTTCATAGCAACATCAGCTAAAGAAGCTGGATATTCTACGATAATCAGTGACCTTGGATGTAATGAAATATTTGGGGAGAACCCATTATTCAACACCTCTGTCCAGCTAATGAAACACAGGTGGCTCACCTCATGGCCAAGAGGTCTGAGAGTCTTTGTAGGGAGTTTATTAAAAACACTATCTCCAGGACAGACTTCAAATAAGAAAGCTGAAATATTAGCCAGTAATTATTTCGATCTGGAGCATACATACCCTTTAGCTCGCCAGAGAATATTAGACAATCAGATTAAGAAGCTGACTCCAAGTATAAAGCTAACTAGAAATAGAGTTTTTTACTTTGTAGCAGACATTTTACGAGTTGGGAAAGCAGCCTTTTCACTTCCTTTTTTATCTAAAGTGTCTGTCCTGGAGATTCAGACCTATTTAACAAACACTCTTTTGCGTGATGCTCATACATTTAATTCAGAAAATGACATTGATTACAAAACACCTTTCTTAGACCACAATCTCGTAACTAAAGTGTTGTCATTTAACGACTCTGTGAAACCTACTTTAAAAGACATCAAAGAAGACATCGACCCGAAGAGATATCAAAACAACTCACCTTCTTCTTATAGATTCCCTTGGGAGTTAACAATAGAAGGTATCTATTTAGACTTCCATGCTGAGGGAATCGCGGCCCTATCTGATTTAGAATTCTTCAACAAAGAGGCCGTTCATGAGTTTGACAGCAATTCACTTACTTCTACACAGCAAAGACTAAGCCTTTCAACATTAGGGCACTATTTTAAGCAAAATAAACTTTCTTAAACACCTTCAACATGTCAGCTCCCGAAAACACAAGGAACAGAGTTTGTGATCTCTTTTCGATAAAGTACCCCATTATTCAGGGTGGAATGGTTTGGTGTGCTGGGTGGGAACTCGCAAGTGCGGTCAGTAATGCTGGAGGATTGGGGGTTATAGGCTCAGGCAGTATGTACCCAGAGATATTGAGAGATCAAATAAAGAAATGCAAAGATTCAACTTCTCTCCCTTTTGCTGTAAATATCCCTCTTCTTTATCCCGGAGCTCAAGAGCATATACAATCTGTAATTGACCTTGGAGTCCCCATTGTTTTCACTAGCGCAGGAAGCCCTAATTCATATACATCGAAATTAAAATCTCACGGAATTACAGTTGTTCACGTAGTGAGCAGCTTGAAATTTGCATTAAAATCAGAAGCTGCTGGCGTTGATGCTGTTGTAGCTGAAGGTTTTGAAGCTGGAGGACACAATGGACGTGAGGAAACAACAACCATGTGCCTGATCCCCTCTGTTGCAAATGCTTGTTCAATCCCTGTGATTGCCGCTGGTGGTATCTCGGACGGAAAGTCTGTTCTTGCCTCTATGATATTAGGAGCTGAAGGGGCTCAGCTTGGTTCAAGGTTTGTCGCCAGTGAAGAGTCATCTGCCCACATCGCTTTTAAAAATGCGGTTGTAGCATCTGGCGAGGGGGATACAACGTTGACCCTTAAAGAGCTAACGCCTGTTAGAATGCTGCACAATGATTTATTTAGGGAGCTTTCTAAAGCCAAAGAGAACGGCGCTACTCCTGAGCAATTATCTGAAATTTTAGGAAAAGGAAAAGCAAAAAAGGGAATGTTTGAGGGAAATCTTGAAAAAGGGGAGTTAGAAATAGGCCAAGTGTCTGCCCTTCTTAAAAACATTCTCCCAGCTTCAGAAATAATTTCAGACATCGTCCAGTCATATAGAAAAGCAGGAGGGAATAAATTGGGGC
>JABISU010000051.1 GCA_018700255.1 Flavobacteriales bacterium
AAGGTGGGCATCGCTGTTTCTGAGTGGAATTCTCAGTTCACAAATGGTATGTTAAAAGGAGCTCAAGAAGTGCTACTTGCTTGTGGCGTTCCCGAGTCTTCTATTAAAATCGTTTACGTCCCTGGCACTTACGAACTCCCTCTTGCTTCTCAAATGCTTCTCAAAAGTGTTGATGGAGTAATCGCTATAGGCAGCGTAATAAGAGGAGAAACAGCTCATTTCGACTATGTCTGTGAAGCTGCAGCATCAGGAATTAAAGATGTAAATCTTAGAACTGGAAAGCCCGTAGCTTTTTGCGTTTTAACAGACGACAACGCTGAGCAAGCTGAAGCGAGATCTGGAGGCATCTTAGGTAACAAAGGCATAGAAGCTGCCGTTGTTATTCTGAAAATGATTGCACTTAGGTCTGAATTAAGCATGTAAAATATGCTCAAATTGCTTTGGCTTAAAAGAGAATCTCCATCACTACCTTACGTTTTTAAATTTGGTCCAAGCAAGATTGATCAAATTCTCAATGATTTACAAGACTCCCCAAAATGAAACCTACACAAGCATTTATATTCTCTACAATTCTCCTACTTTCTACAAGCTCAATGTTTGCGCAGTATCCAGGTTGGCAACAAAAAGCGAACTACAATATGGAAATAACCGTTGACACTGATCTTCATCAGTACGACGGAAAGATGGATGTTCTGTATGAAAACAATAGCCCAGACGATTTAAATAAAGTCTTTTTTTACGCTTTCTTCAATGCTTTCCAACCGGGAAGTATGATGGACGTAAGATCTCGTAATATATCTGATCCAGACTCTCGTGTTGGTTCAAGGATATCGGAACTGCCTGAAGAAGAGTGGGGATGGATTAAAGATGTAAACCTAACAATGGATGGGGAACCGTGCATTGTTACGATAGAGGAAACAATATTGGTCGTGGATTTACCTACACCTATCGTCTCAGGGTCATATGCAAATTTCCAGATGAGTTGGAAAGCACAAGTGCCTCGTCAAATAAGACGTTCTGGCTGGATGAATAAAGAAGGCATAGAGCTAAGTATGACGCAATGGTACCCAAAGTTTTGTGAGTACGACCACGAGGGTTGGCATTCTCACCCCTACGTGGGAAGAGAGTTCCATGGTGTTTGGGGTAATTACGATGTGAAAATCCACCTACCTGAAGGATACAATGTTGCTGCAACTGGTATTTCAAAAAACACCCCTGAACAGTCTAAAAGCACTGGTGATTGGCACTTTAAAGCTTCAAATGTGATTGACTTTGCTTGGGTTGCTGATCCCGACTTGGTTTATGAAAGTGTTTCTGTGAGCAAAGACACAAAGATGAATTTCGTATATGTTCACAATGATGAGTATGATGAAGTTTGGCGCCAACTTCCACGATTTGCTGTTCAGGCCATGAGATTTCTAAACGACTTTATAGGAGAATATCCATACCCACAATACACAATAGCCCAAGGTGGAGATGGCGGTATGGAATACCCTATGATGACTCTTATCACTGCCAATCGTTCTCTACCCAGCCTTGTAGGTGTAACTGTGCACGAAATGGCTCACTCCTGGTTCCAAGCCGTTGTAGCAACAAACGAAGCACTGTACGAATGGATGGACGAAGGATTTACTTCGTGGATTGAATCTGAGTGCATGAAAATTATTTCACCCCGTGAAATGTCTCAAGAACGTGTTGGAGGATCTCACTCATATTCTTATTACGGATACATCAAACAAGCGCTTAGCGGAAACGAAGAAGCAATGAGTACTCATGCCGATCACTACACCACAAACCGAGCTTATGGAGTAGCTGCTTATTCTAAAGGTGAAGTCCTTGTTGAGCAACTCGGAGCTATAATAGGTGAGAAGATGAGGAATGAAGGGATGAAGGAGTATTTTAAAGTTTGGTCTTTCAAGCACCCTGGCCCCACAGACTTTAAGAGAGTAATGGAACGCACATCAGGGATAGAACTCGATTGGTACTTCGATTACTTCGTAAACACTACTCACACTATTGACTATGCAATAAGTTCCGTAGAAACAAATAAAAAGGCTAGTACAATTACCCTTGAGAAAGTAGGCATAATGCCCATGCCCCAAGACCTAAAGGTGACATTCAAAGACGGCACTTCATCGAGCTACCATATTCCACTGGTTATCATGAGAGGAAACAGAGAGATGAATAAAGGTGAGATCCTTGCTGAAGATTGGCCTTGGACAAATCCCACCTATACTTTAGAGATCCCAACACAAGGGAAACGCATCTCGAAAATCACTCTCGACCCACTGCTCTTACAAGCGGACGTGAACAGAGAAAATAACGAAGTAGAATTTAAGTCAATTGGAAAACAGAATTTCGAAAGAGAGTAACTCTCATTAAAATGATTCGATCTGATATCAAACTCACGGGAAACATCCTTTATGACGACGCAATTTATCTTGTGATATCATTCACGGCTATGGCGCTCTTAGGGTCCATAGAGTTAGACTTAGCTCAAGGGTTACCTATAACTCTACAATCTATTTTAGTGGTGTTATCGGGGTTTTTATTTGGCAGTAGAGTCGGTGTTATGGCTACAGGATTATATTTGTTAGTGGGTGGCTTAGGAGCTCCTGTTTTCCATGGCGGCGCTTCAGGTTGGCTCCATTTTACGGGTCCTACCGGTGGTTTCCTACTATCATTCCCTATCGCTGCCCTTTTCGCAGGTGAGGCGGCAAACTATGCTTCTAAAAAAACGAACTTAGTAAAGCATGAGTTTATTACCGGATGTATTATTCTATTTTTAGCCCAAACAATAATTCTAATCCTAGGCCTTGGATTTCAAGACGCCCTCACCCCTACCTCCCTAGATATTTCCTCTGCCGTAGAAGTTCTAATGCCTGGACTGCTCGTTAAAACAGCATTCGGCACTATCTTATTTGTCCTAACAGGAAGAGCTTTAAAAAATTTAAATAAATGAACCTACTCAAAATCAGCCTTATTACAATTGGCTTACTTACTGTAGCAAGTTGTGAAAACTCGACAACCTCGACCTCGTCAGATAACTCGAGCACAAAAAAAGAAGCAATACTCAATATGAAAAGAGCCACCGACCACCACAGTTATAGTAAACCTGCAGAAGCTGTAGTAACACACCTCGATTGGAACGCTGTTGTTGATTTCGAGTCTCGCACCATTGCTGCTACTGCTACTTTCGATCTCGAAACATCTGACAATGCTGAGAAAGTTATCTTAGACATACGTGAGCTAGATATCCTAAGCGTACAAGTTGACGGAAAGGATAGCCCATTCAATATCGGCGAGGAACAAGAATTCATCGGATCTCCTCTAAGTATAGAGATCACACCTTCAACTAAAAAGGTGAGTATATATTACAACACACAACCGGGAGCCGATGCTTTCCTTTGGGTCGAAGGGTCAGAAGATGCACACCCATTCTTATTCACACAAAGCCAAGCTATTCTCGCAAGAACTTGGATCCCATGTCAAGACTCCCCTGGAATACGATTTACTTACAACGCTACAGTTGATGTGCCTAAAGATTTAATG
>JABISU010000042.1 GCA_018700255.1 Flavobacteriales bacterium
CAGAAAATCGTCAACGTATGCTTGACGAATTATTCGATATTTTAAGAATCCCATCAGTATCTGCAGACCCTGCTTTTGCTGGTGATGTAAGGAGATGTGCAGAAGCTGTTGCAGCGTCATTAAAAAGAGCTGGAGCAAGTAATGTGGAGGTTATTAAAACACCGGGACATCCGATCGTTTTTGGAGAATATCAAACAAGTGTTGATGCTCCAACAGTGCTTGTTTATGGCCACTATGACGTACAACCACCTGACCCTATCGACCTTTGGGATAATCCAGCTTTCGAGCCTATCATTAAAGTTACTGATAAACATCCTGAGGGAGCGATTTTTGCCAGAGGTTCTTGTGACGATAAAGGCCAAATGTTTATGCACGTCAAAGCCCTTGAAGCTATGGTGTCTAAAGGCGATGTGCCTTGTAACATTAAATTTATTATTGAAGGTGAGGAGGAAGTTGGTAGCTCTCATCTTGACGACTTTATCGAATCAAATAAAGAAAAGCTATCGGCAGACGTTGTTCTTGTTAGCGATACCGGAATATTCGCTAACGACACACCGTCTATTACAGTAGGTCTACGTGGATTATCATATGTAGAGGTTGAGGTTACTGGACCTAACCGCGATTTACATAGCGGTCTTTACGGAGGTTCTGCTCCAAACCCGATTAATATTCTTGCTGAGATGATTTCTTCGTTAAAAGATGAAGACCAGAGAATAACAGTCGATGGATTCTATGACGACGTCTTAGAACTCACTTCCGCTGAAAGAGAGGCTATGGCAAGAGCTCCATTTTCGGAGGAAACACATAAAGCAAGTATTGATATAGGTGCGCATGAAGGTGAGTCCGATTACACTCCATATGAGAGAATGAGCATTAGACCTACTTTAGACGTAAATGGTATATGGGGAGGTTATACAGGAGATGGTGCGAAGACGGTTATCGCGTCTATTGCAACTGCAAAAATATCAATGCGACTTGTACCACACCAAGATCACGAAACGATCACGAAACTATTCACAAAACACTTCAAGAAAATAGCTCCTTCAAGTGTAAAAGTGAAAGTAACGGAAATGCACGGAGCTTCACCCGCAGTTACCCCTACCGATAGCCCAGCTTATCACTCAGCGGCCCTCGCGATGAAACACACATTCGGAAAAGAACCCATTCCAGTTCGTTCAGGAGGTTCAATTCCTATTGTAGCTTCTTTTGAGCGCATCTTAGGTCTGAAAACTGTTCTTTTTGGTTTCGGATTAGATTCAGATGCAATCCACTCCCCCAACGAGCATTATGGAATTTTTAATTACTTTAAAGGAATAGAAACCATTCCTCATTTCTACACTCATTTCGCTCAGCTACATGAAAAGTAATATCAAGATACTTTCAATTTTAGCGTTTTTAGCGATTTCGACTTTGACAGGATGTTATAAGCAGCTTGAAGTAATTAATGTAGAAGATTTTTCAGAAGTAGCGATTGGACTCAAGGGACTTCGCTCTAACCTTGACGTGAAGATATATAACCCTAATTTATATCCCATAGAATTAAACGAAACGCAAATCACACTTAGAGTTAGAGATGTAGATGCTGGGTATGTTAGTTTACCTAAAATAGTGAATATTGGCGCAAGAGATACTGCCACAATCAGGTTACATGTAGCTACCAGAGAGGGAGCTATTGCTGAAATTTTAAAAAAAGATGTCTTAAACTTTTTAAAAGGAGAGGAAGTTCCTTTCTCAGCATCTGGAATAGTAAGCGGGAAGTCGTGGGGTGTTAAAATTGAGGTGCCACTGGAACACTCACAAAATATAAGTCTTCGAAACTGAGATATTTACAACCTTCCTTACAGATCTAATTTGGAAATCATATAGGTAACTCCAACTTCCACAGTCATGTTCAACATTCTGTTATTCCATCTTGGTGTACCCGTTGGAGTCTCTGGGCGAGGAGCAATAGCGAGAATGCTCTGGGTTACACGAGCAAAAACATGAGAATGATCCCCATATACAGTTCGTATTCCCAACACACCTCCTAAGTCATATTTTTTTATTGGCAAACCAGTTGGAAGCCAACCACCATAGAAATCTTCTTCGGCAACTAGTAATACGGATGGCTGTAATCCGACCATTAGGTCGAATATTCCATATGAATAGCTAGTAGTTATAGGAATATCAATGTATGTAAATCGATACCTCCAGGTTTCGTAATCGCCAGCTGTTGGGTTTGGCGGTTTTTTACTCCCTTTCTGATTGTACACTATCCCAATCTGTATGTTCTTATTTTCCGTCCATCCTATTTCAATAGTAGCGCCCATGTGGAGACCCACTTTGTTGAATCCACCTATTCCATCTCCATGAATTTGTGAAGCTGTTGCGCCACCTATAAGACCGCCATTAAATTGGAAGGCCTGACCTTCGGATTTCTTTGTTTGTGCGGAAAGCAAGTATGGTAAAAAAGCAAATAATAAAAGGCCTAGACGCATAATATTATTATTCAGCTAAATGGTGAGACAGGCAATTTACAACTTCTCCGTTTTCACTACTTGCTACAACTAAGACAGAAGAATTCTCGAAGACCCATTCAGGATCCCAACTGAATGTAAAGTCAGATTGAAATTCATCCCCTTGAATTGCATCATCGAATACAACAAGCCCTTCAGCACCAGTCACACTACCTCTAAGCATATGGTCGAATTGGTAATCAGTTATATGTTCGGGATCGTGTCCATAATACAACTGATCTCCGATTAGTTGCGACTCTGTAAAAAGTATAGCAAGTTTACATTCTCCATCTAGAGCGCCATTTGTAAATTGACCATTGACATGGATGTTAAGATGGCCTTGCCCAGCTGAAGGGTGCCAGAAAGTTTTGATTTGAAGCTGTAGCGGAGATTCAGAATTTAGTTCAGAAGCGACTTCAGCAGACCACTCAGAAGGAGAGTAAAAATTACCGGTTCCTCCTTTACGGTTAATTCTCCCAAGAGGATTTGCTTGGAAATCTAGTTGAGACCAAAATAGATCACCATCCTCGTTAGTCCAATCAATCGGGTATGAGTCATTTGTTATGGCCAAGTTTCCAGCGTGTATTGCAAGTGGGAAAACACGATCTGGATTTGATACTGCTAGTCCTTCAGCAATCTCCGCAGCAGGAGGACAGTTTCCACATTGATGGGCAGTGAAGTCTTCTACCAATACATTTTTACCTGAAGTTGTGGCTAATTGAAAAACCGGAGGATTTCCGTACAGCTCCACATTGTACCCTTCAGTAAATGGAATTATAGGGTCCTCAATAATGTCGCACGAAGGGAATAGAATAAATGTAGTTATTGCAACTATGGATAAGAATCGAATAAGCTTCATATCTATCTAAAGTAATCTTAATGTTTTATAATAAATAAAGAATCCGCGCTTGTACGTAACGCACACAACGCGGATTCAATATAGTTTATACGAGTTCTATAAGAAAGCTCTATTGTGCGTTCGTTACACGTAGAGTAGATGTTTCGTTACCAGCAGTCAGGCTTACGAGGTATATACCAGCCTCCATAGAAGCAAAGTCTAACTCGATGTTCTGTGTACCAGCAGCAATATTACCCAAGTTCATATCTATAACCTTCTCACCTATTAGATTGTAAACTACAACAGAAGCATTCCCCGCAGCAGCAGCTGAGAAAGAAAGTGTTGTGTGATCTGTGAAAGGGTTAGGAAATACATTTACGCTAGATGTAAGATCGTTTTCAGTTATTCCAGTTACAGAAGTTACTTCCATACCAGCGATTAATTCTGCGAAATCTGCATCAGTAGAACCGTCATATGAAACGACTATACCTACCTCTGTCATTCCATCCATAGAAACAACTGAACAAGCACCGTCTGCATAGTCTCCCCATTGAGAAGAATTTAGACCATCACCATATGCATCGTATATAGTGAAAACGTAGCATTCGTTTAGGTCTAGTGCAACATCCCAAGTGAGTTCCGTGTCATTTTGATTTGCAAGAGATCCTTCAGCAATACCATCGATGTACATTCCTGAAGCAGACTCAATTGTCCAACTTGTCTCTTCTGGCCAGTTATCAGTTGTGATTTGAACTTGCACATAAGAAGTCGCTTCAGTAGATCCAACGATTGATACAGCGTCCTCTGCATTCCAATCTGCTCCGTTTACAGCAATAAGGGTGTAGTCAAATGTTCCAATCTCTGTGTAAGAGCCGAGATCTACAGTTTGATTCCCTCCATTTGAAAGAACACCTTCCCATAGTATATCAGATTGAGCAACACCGTTTAAGCTAATAGAAAAAGTCATAGCAGTAACATCTTCTGAACCGAGATTTGTAACGGCAGCTGATGCATTCCATGCATCACCACCACAAGAAGAAGTTTCACCATTGTAAGAAACTAAAGGAGCTGCACCAGTAATTGAGTTTGAGCAGTCCATAAAAGCAGCAGCGACGTGCCCATCAAATGAAGCCTGACCAGATTCAACAAGTGCGTACCCTCCGTCCACAGGAACTGGGCAAACAGTGTATATAGTAGGGTAGTATGTATTTTGGTAATCGTCGAAGACGTTACTCATATTATCAAACATTGGAAAAGGTGTTCCAGTAACCCAGTCTCCCACAGTTGCGGGTCCAGTACCGTGTAAGTCAGCGTCTGTAGTAGTATCGTCTGACTCTAAAGAGAAAACGTATAAATCTCCAGTTCCATCAGGACCGAAGGTGTTCCATAGATCTTCAAGTATGCCAGTCTCTTTATAGCTCCAGCAAGGTCCACACCATGTAGCGTAGAAATCTAAGATGACAGTATTGCCATTATCAAGGAGGTCGTAAAGATTATACTCGACACCATTAATGTCGGTTGCAGTAAAATCAGGTGCGATACTTCCGTTCGGAAGTTGCGCTAAAGCAGTCGAAGAGATAGTAAGTACTGCGAGAAGCATGTAAATGTGTTTCATATTATTCAGGTATAAGAGGTTTGTAAATCAGTAATTTATCAAAAAAATACGCGCTAATTTAAAGAATATTTGATGACTTTGATACCTTTACTCTCGTTAATCTCATATTTAAAGTTAAAAACTAGAGGTAAATGTCATCTCTAACCCACTAGATGCAGGAACAGCGCGGCAAACTCCTCCTACACAGAAGATGCCTTCACGACGTTTCCCATATCCCAAGCTAAGTCTGTGAGCTCCGTTAATATATCCAGCTGAACCAAAAATATAGTGGACGCGTTTTGCGTTGTCGGGGTTACCGAAATTGTATTGATCAGTTATGTTTGCAAACCAATGAGGACTCCAGGTGTATTCAGCTACAATAGTTGCCCAATCGCCTTTGTCTTGTTCTGTAAATAGAGCTTGAAGTTCCGTTCGTAAGCTTTGACGTTTTGCTGTTTTTATTTGAGTTTCGAGCACGAAAATGTTAGCATAAACAATCCCTTTGAAGTCTGTTGTAACGGGTGTTGCAAGGGTATTGAATTGGAGATTCATATACATAGCTTTTGCCTTAAATTTCTTTGAGAATTTCCGTTCAATCTCAAAACTTATATCTTGAACATTCAAAGAGTCCCCAAACCCCCAACTATTGCGCTGGTACCCATATACCAAATCAGGTCTTCCATCTTCACGTCCAAAGTTTGTAGTGTCTAAGCTATACGATGTTGCAAAAACCAAATTCATTTTAGTCCCGTATTTACCTCCGAGCTTAGATCCGCGTTTCAGATTGTAGTATAACTCTCCCCTGAAACTAGATTCTCCATTTATCACTGTTGCATAAGGATATAGAGTAGACGCTAAATTATAAGTATGGTTTTTCGTTATTGCAGGAATGTTGTTAATAGGAGCATCAAAAAGAAGTAGGTCTCTATCAGATCTAAAGCTCATATTATCTGTTGTAGATCTCTGAAAGAGGAATGTTAAGTCTTTGATATTTCCAGTTAGGTAATACACTAGAGCCTCGCCTTCTTTGTATATATATCCGTTATCTGCTGAAGGGTCATTAATTTTCTTTGTAAGACCAATTCCACCTTTCCACATTCCATAATGTATAGTAGCTCCATACTCCCATCCGGCAACATTTTCAGGAAGCTCTAGAATAAGTGTATCCTTTACAATGTTACTTCCTTCTTGAAATCGACTTACAAATGAGTATCCAGGAATTAATCTAAGTTTAGAATCTTTTAGAGCTGGTATGATGTCGTTTAAGCTTATTTCGACATCTAAACCTCTAACAATACCATCACTATTTATTAGTCGACTATCGAAATCTAAGCGCTGCTTTCCATAAACCATTTTTACATCGACGCCATCTATTGGGCTTAGTAAAAGGCGCACCCCATCCATAGCATTATCCAACCCTAGATTTCTCTCTTCATATGATCTTAATAGAGCGCCTGTTCTGAATGTTTCGTAGAAATTACCTACTGTCACATCTACACCAATTTCGGGATCACTCCATCGGGCATATCTATATCCAATGCCAGAACCCTTAAATCTACCTGGAAAACCTAAAACGCTATTCAGGTAGGATTCATAGCGGAATCCGGCAGAGAAATTCCCTTGAGTGTAATTAATATTAGAATAAGCATTAAACCCCGATTTTGAAGAGGGAACGACTGCACCTATAAGAGAATCCTCTTGGTATGACTGAAACAGAACAGAAATATTTCCAGATACGACACCTTGATCCGTTTCCTGAGCATCTACAGTTCCACTAAGTAGAATTCCCAAAGAAAGAAATGCAATAAAATGTTTCATGACTAGTCGACTAACTTTAGTAGTTCTTCATACAATTCTTCTTCGTCTCCTTCTGAGTAGTTGTTATGTGACCAAACCAACTCTCCCTTACCATTATATAAGAATGTATGTGGGACATTCATTACCTGCATAGCACGTTTAAAATCTCCTGCAGGATCCAGAAGTATATCAAACTCCCATCCGGAACTCATTATATACGGTGATACTCTATTTGTAGAGCGGCTATCATCAATACTCACGGCCACGATTTTAACCCCAGTTTCTTCTTGCCAATCCCCGTAATAATCCATATAGGTATTTAACTCTCTTTTACAAGGGCTACACCAAGTTGCCCAAAAGCAAATCACGATAGGATTTCCATCGTTTTCTATCGTTCCAGTATCAATTGTTGATCCAGTGAGGTCTTTGAGTTTAACCGAAGGAATAGTTTGTGCATATGCATCGACAGTTATTAATGAAAGTAAAACTCCAGCCAGTAATATACTTTTCACGGGGCTAGATGTTTTGTAGAAGTTAGAATTCATAGTTCAAAATCTCTAATAGGTACGACAAAGAAACGGCTTTCTCGATAAACTGAATGTATTATCTTCGCACTCATGTTTTATACAAAACTCAAATCGATCATTCTGCCCTCGACATTTTTACTTGTCGGATCGCTTGCAGCACAACCCACAATCATTTCTCATTCAGACACGATTTTTGCTGCACTAGATACACTTAATGAATTACATTCGGGTGAAATTTCTTCGCACTGGGATGTCGTTAATGAATCTAATTCAGAAATGACATTAATGTGTACGCGAAATTTTATAGAAGTAGTAGATCCATATAACTACCCGTACGTTCAGTCATTGCCCGAGGAGCCAGTGGAAGGAGCTTACGAAAAATTTTGTTGGGGTCCTCTTTGTTATAACTACGGCACAGATGCATCATCTACAAATCCATCTCTACTTGTTAACATTCAGTCTGGAGCTACTGAGAGCACATTTATTGCGTATTACTATCCTCACAATGTTTTAGGTACAACAACACTTGAATATTGTTTTCACCCAGTTGGTGATATTACTGCCGGTTCATGTCATCAAATTACATATGTGGTCACTGCAACATCAGCGATTGAAAATGAGTACGACAATCTCGATATTTCATCAATAGGGACAGTGTACCCTAATCCTGTAGAAGGAACAGGATGGCTAGAGTATTATATTCGCACAGGTGACGTATGTGATCTTGTTTTTAGGGATTTAACAGGGAAGGAGATTATGAGAGAGAGTGGTCTTGTTCTAAGTGGGAAGGTTGCAATAAATTCAGAGGGATTGACACAAGGTCTTTGCTTTTGCACACTAGAAATTAACGGTATTGCTGTTCGAACGGAAAGATTTGTTGTAGTTAGATAAGAGAAGTTAGAGAAGCAGTTACTGAAGATGCAAGCACCTAATAAACAAGAATCTCTAGATTATCATTCGAGGAGTAGGAAGGGGAAGATTGAGGTAAATCCTACAAAGCCGTTTAGCTCTCAGAGAGATTTATCACTCGCCTATAGCCCAGGAGTAGCGGAACCATGTATTGCTATTGCAGATAAAAAGGAGGACGTATACAAGTACACAGCTAAAGGAAATCTAGTTGCCGTAATAAGTAACGGAACCGCGGTTTTAGGACTTGGAGATATAGGTCCTGAGGCTAGTAAGCCAGTTATGGAGGGGAAAGCAGTGCTTTTTAAAGTGTTTGCAGATATTGATGTTTTCGATATTGAGCTAGATGTTACAGACGTAGAGCATTTTATTTCAACGGTTAAGGCAATCGCGCCTACTTTCGGAGGGATTAACCTCGAGGATATTAAGGCACCTGAAGCATTTGAGATTGAACGTCGATTGAAAGAGGAGTTAGATATTCCAGTTATGCACGATGATCAGCATGGTACGGCTATTATTTCTTCTGCGGCACTTTTGAATGCATTAGAGCTTACTGAGAAAAGAATAGAAGAAGTTAGAGTTGTAGTGAGTGGAGCTGGAGCAGCAGCGATGTCTTGCCTTGATCTGTATATTCAGTTAGGTCTTACTCTCAAAAATATTGCCGTTTTCGACTCAAAAGGTCATGTTCATGCAGGACGAGAAGGACTAGGTGAGAGTAAGCAAAGATTCGCTACTGAGAAATCTTACGAGTCTCTAGCTGATGCAATGAAAGGTGCAGATATATTTTTAGGGCTTAGTAAAGGGGGGCTTGTTTCAGGTGGTATGATTAAGGAGATGGCATCTGATCCCATTGTGTTTGCACTTGCAAATCCAGATCCGGAGATTCCATATAAAGAAGCTGTTGAAGCAAGAGAAGATATCATTATGGCTACTGGACGTAGCGATTATCCTAATCAAGTAAATAACGTTTTAGGTTTTCCCTTTATTTTCAGAGGAGCACTAGATGTTAGAGCTACAGGGATTAATGATGCTATGAAGCTTGCGGCTGTAAAAGCCATTGCTAACCTTGCGAAAGAGACTGTTCCAGATGAAGTGAGTGAGGCTTATGATGAACAGTCACTATTTTTCGGGCGTAACTTAATTATTCCCAAGCCACTTGATCCACGATTGATTACTGCTATTGCTCCTGCTGTTGCTAAAGCTGCTATGGAATCTGGAATAGCAGGTGAGCCGATTGAGGATTGGGAAGCCTATGATACGATGCTTTTAAATAGGCTAGGACAGGCTTCGAATTTTTCTATGTCACTTAGCGATAGGGCTTCGAAAAACCCCAAACGAGTTGTGTTTGCTGAAGCGGAACACTATAAAGTTCTAAAAGCTGCTGAACAGGCAGTTGAAGAGGGTATTGCGCACCCTATTTTAATAGGTCGTAAGCATATTATTACTTCACTAATAGAAGAGAATAACTTAGAACTAGCGTCAGCAACAATAATTGACCCGCGTGATAAAGATCATGCTGAAAAGAGAAAAGTATTTGGGGAGATATTGCATGAAAAAAGAAAACGTCATGGATTAACTCTATTAGAGGCTGAACGTGCTATACGCAGGCGTAATTACTTTGGAGCTATGTTAGTAGAAACTGGTGAGGCTGATGCTCTTGTTTCAGGTCTTACAAGAAATTACCCTCGTGTGATTAGGCCTGCTTTACAGGTTATTGGAAAGGCAGAAGGTGTAACTAAAGTTGCTGGGATGTACATAATGCAGACCAATCAAGGTCCTATGTTCTTTGCAGATACTACAGTTAATGTGAACCCTACAGCTGAGGAGATTGTTGATATTACATTGCTAATGGCTGAGGCTGTAAAGAGACTTAGAATTGTGCCTCGTATTGCTCTACTCAGCTATTCAAATTTCGGGTCATCAAAAGGTGATGATGCTGAAAAGATGTCAAATGCAACAGCGATATTACATAGAGATCATCCAGACTTAATTGTGGATGGTGAAATTCAGGCGAATTTTGCAATAAATCAGGAGATGCTTGCAGAAAGCTTCCCGTTTTCGGCACTTAACCAACGAAAAGTAAACATCCTTATTTTCCCCAATCTTTCATCTGGAAATATTTCGTATAAACTTCTTAAAGAAATGGGAGGTGTTGAAGCTCAGGGACCTGTCCTCTTAGGGATGAAGAAGTCAGTACATATTCTTCAAATGGGCTCTTCGGCAAAGGAAATTGTAGATATGGTGAGACTCGCGGTGGTAGAC
>JABISU010000149.1 GCA_018700255.1 Flavobacteriales bacterium
GATTTAGGGTTAGATTGGAAGAATGCGATTCAAGCTTTAAGATGGAATCACGAATGGGGTCCCAGACTTTTCTCCAATACCACCCTAACTCGTTCGCTTTATAATTTCAACACAGGTATTGAAATTACTGAACATTCAGACGATACTCTTAGTATGGCTGCCCTTTACAACTCTGGAATTGAAGATTTTTCAGGTCGAATAGATTTTGACTTCGCTCCCAATGCTAGGCATTATATAAAATTTGGGGCTAACTGGACGAATCACACTTTCAGCCCAGGAGCTACTTCACTTGAACTCAATTTCGGAGACATCCCAGCTTTAGACACTCTTTTAGGTCCAGCAGATATCAAATCGGATGAGGCGTTTTTATATATTGAGGATGAGTTTGAGTTAAGCGAGCGTTTAAAGCTCAACTTGGGAATTCACACTTCTATTCTGATGGTACAAGACACCTCTTATAACTCCATTCAGCCGAGAGCCGCCCTCAACTATCGCCTTCCTGGAGGTTACGCTCTTAAGACTTCATTCGCAAGGATGTCACAATATGTAAACCTATTAACGAATGAAGGACTGGGTCTTCCCACAGATCTTTGGGTTCCTTCTACTGCTCGTATAAGCCCTCAACAAAGTTGGCAGGTGGCGATGGGAGTGGCAAAATCTTTCGGTGATATCGAGGTGTCTCTTGAGGGATATTACAAGGGCATGGAAGGCTTGCTGAGTTACAAAGAGGGAGCTAGTTTCTTATTTAGTCTGGACACGGACTGGGAAGACCAGGTGACGCAAGGTATCGGTAACGCATACGGTACAGAGCTTTTAGTCCAAAAAAAGCACGGCCGCACAACAGGATGGATAGGCTATACACTTTCTTGGTCTAACCGCCAATTCGATGACATCAACAGTGGAAACTGGTATCCTTATACCTATGACAGACGTCATGATGTGAGTTTCGTTGTCACCCATGATTTTACTGAAAAGTGGACTGGGTCAGCTGTTTGGCTATACGGTACAGGAAGAGCCCTTACATTAAGTGAATCCTCCTTCTCAACCTATATTCCAGATGGTACAGGAGAGGGTATATACACATTTTCAGCTGAGGTCCCATCTGAGAAGAACGCTTTTAGAATGAGCCCCTATCACAGACTGGACCTTTCGTTAACCCGAACTAAAATGGCTGAAAACGGTACAAGACATCTAATATTCAGTGTGTATAACGCGTACAATAATCTAAACCCATTTTTCGCCCAAACTGACGAAGATGACAACGGCAATCCCGTTATTAGAGAGTACGGAATTTTCCCTATTATTCCATCTATAGCATGGCGTTTCTCATTTTAATTGCTAGATAAACAACTATCAAAATGAAAAATATTTTCACACTTTCAATAGCTTTAATACTTATCCTAAGTTTTGTCAGCTGTGATCGATTCGCCGATGGAGTCGTTCACGAGGTAGAATTCCCAGAGCACTCCCCTCGTCTTGCCGTTACTCTAATATCTGGGGATATCGACAGCCAAATAGTGGCACAAGTAACAAGTACTGCTTCTGTTTTAGATGCCGCAGGACCTCAGCCTGTGGCCGGGGCTGTCATTTCTCTTAGTCTGGGAGAAGATGCTATTGTGTATACTCTTGGAGAGGAAGAATTTGTAGATTTAGCTTACAAACTTAACCTAGACGACACTTTTGGACATTTCGACGCTACGATGACTTTAAACGTTGATGCACCAGGTTTCGATCCTGTTACAGCTACGAACACGATGCCACCAATTCCGGAAGTAGCATTAACGTATGAGTATAGAGGGGACACAATGCATTCTCCTTGGATTGGTGAGCTTATACAAGACATCTACACTCTTGATTTGGTAAACCATTCTGATTTAGACGATTCATATCTAATTTATGTTGATGCGCTTTACATTGATGCTTTTACATTAGATACTTTGGGATGGGATCAAGTTTGGCTTAGGTCTCAAAATGATCAAAGGATTACAGAAGAATTCATTACTGGAGGATTGATTGTTTCGGATAAAAATGCTACTGGTTGGACAGATGGGTTGGCAGACATAACTTTCTTTTCAAAGTCATTTGATTATGACAAGGAGTGGTCACCGGTGGCTCTAAGACTGCGTGTTCAAGCTCTAAGTCCCGAGCTCGCTAAGTTCTATGAAAGTACTGGAGACTATTTGTCAGGAGGTTTTGACCTCTTTGCAGAACCTTCACTTATTTATTCTAATGTAAGTAGTGGATTTGGGTGCTTCGGATTATCAAGTCAGACGATTGTAGAGATCAATTAGCATAACATTTTTATTTAGACTCAGTCTAAATACCATGTTTGTGGTATTGTGATAGTAGCGTTAAAGATGGAATATTTGCGCTATGAAAATACTTCGAATTGGATTCATTTCTGCGGCATTACTTTCCTTAACCGGTCTCTCAGTTTTAGCTCAAGACTCCACCTTTCATATGGTCTCAATGTGGCATGGAATCCCCGAGGCTACGGTATCTGCTGTAGGCCTTGCTTCTGGCGCTTCAGGTCTTGACGAAGTGCCAGGTTCACTGCATTTAATCACATCAAAAGAACTTAAACGTTTTTCATATACCGATCCTCTTCGTACTTTAAGAACTGTATCTGGAGTGAATATTACTGAGGAGGATGGTTTTGGTCTCAGACCTAACATCGGTCTTCGCGGTTCAGGAACTGAGCGCTCTTCTCGAATAACTATTATGGAAGATGGAATCCTTATTGCACCTGCTCCATACACGGCCTCTTCGGCTTACTATTTCCCTTCTATTTCCCGAATGTCTTCAGTTGAAATTCTTAAAGGTTCAAGCCAAATAGCCTTCGGTCCACAAACTGCATCTGGCGCAATTAACCTCATTTCCACACAAATTCCCGATGCAGAAATATCCTCATTTTCAATGTCTAATGGGTCGTTCAACAATCGTTACATACATACGTATGTAGGAAGTTCTATCGCTTCTGAAAAAGGAACTTTCGGTTATCTCATCGAATTTTTAGCAATTGGGTCAGAAGGGTTTAAAATTCTCGATAACGAAGATCCTACAGGATTTACCAAATCAGACCGCTTGGCAAAGTTGAAATGGTCATCGCCAGTTTCAGCTTCAGTAAAACAATCTCTGCAGTTAAAGTTAGCTGACGTAAACGAAACTTCTCACGAAACATACTTGGGTCTTTCAGAAGAAGATTTCGCTATTTCGCCCATCCGCCGTTATGCGGCGAGTGCCCAGGATGTGATGAACACCACCCAAACCCAAACAGTTCTCACCCACACTGTTGCTCCATCAAAAAGCCTTGAGATTAAAACCGATATCTACAGAACTACATTTCACAGAAATTGGTACAAACTTGATAGAGCTGTTGATTCAACGGGAACGACAATTGACCTTGGAGAAATTCTAAATTCACCAGATGATTTCTCAGAAGGTTATTCATATCTCACAGGGTCATCTACGATAGGTTCAGCAGGTCTCGATGTTAAAGCAAATAATAGACATTACTTCGCACAAGGAGTTCAATCGCGTCTGATATATACTTTCGGAAAAGCTGAAGTTAAAAACAGAATTATATTTGGTTCTCGCCTTCATCGCGATTTAGTTGATCGTTTCCAATGGCGTGACCGCTATTCTATGGATAACGGAACTATGGAGCTCGTTA
>JABISU010000147.1 GCA_018700255.1 Flavobacteriales bacterium
AATTCTTCTGATGTAATTGCCATTCCTAAATTAGCGATCGTCCAATCAGAACCACCGTTATCAGTAATAAACGTTCCATACTCTGTACCTATGATAATTGTTGCACCAGACTCGTCTTGAAAGTCTATTACAACATCGTAGATAGGCATCTTACTTAAAGTTGGTACTGACCAAATATTAGTAAAAGTAGGGGACTCAGATAAAGCATCCCATGATTCTCTCACTTTACCAGAAACTACGTTACCATATCCACCAACAGTAAACACAACATGATTGGCATTGTTAGGATCTACACTGACTCCAGTTATTGCGCCTCCAGCTTGAGAAACAAGTGTCTCCATGACAACATGATCTTCAACATCATCTTGAGAGTATACATTTTTTAAACCGGAAAATCTAACAAGGGTTGCATTCCAACCACTAACGAACATCACGTCACCTCCATGATCTACATCATTTACAACGTATTCAATTGATTTCGCACCTCCTCCAACAGGAGCTGAACCTAAACGGAACCAATCAGGAGTTGTATTAAAGTTTAATCCTTCTCTTGTCATCCAAACTCCTTGTGAACCAACAAAACCTATGCTTAACATAGTGGTGTAAGGATCATGAACAAGTATTCTTCCTGGCTCCTCAAGTATAGTGTCAGCTGCGTAGAAATACATCGAGTCACACACCTCTACCACGTCAAACAGGATGTCATTACCGAAAATAGTATCAGCATCAAACTCATATACTATCCATTCGTCAATTAGAGGTGCATATACTGAGTCGTATAGAATAGTTATAGACTCAATCACTTGAACTGTATCTATACCTAAAGTATCATCCCAACAAATAAATTGTTCTTGAGCAATTTGTGGAGCTAGCCAGAAGTAATCTGGATCTTCTGTCAAAATCTCACTAAGCAGACGTTCAGGTCTAACAAGCGAATCATAGAATAACAGCTCCTCTCCATCACCTAAAGTATATTCAAGAGGGAGATTCTGACTGTTCGTATGTAGTACAAATGTGCTATCAGTAACTGTTTCCCCATAAGGATTTACAAGGATGATGTTTTGCTGAGAATCTTCATCTTCAGTATCTTCATACAGACGAAGACAGGTGTAGAACTGACCTAAATCTCCGTCATCATTAATCAAATCAGTTATATCATTATCCCAAAAATCACCAAGGTTAGAGACAGCACCCGGTGAGACTGTTCCACGAGCTAAGCCTCCATTTTGAGAAGCTGCAAACCATGCATAAGTTTGTTCTGGAGATTCCGTCACTTGGCTAATCGCACAATCAAATCCATCTCCTCCATGTACTTCGATGGCATGCTCATCCGTTAAAAAGTAGCCATCTCCCGGAATAAATAAAGATCCATTATCTTGAGTTCCACCTAAAACTGCAGTTCCAGCACTGTGAGCCATGCCGTAGAATTGGGTGACATTATAGTTATTATTACACTCTGTGTAACTCATACCCCCGTCATCACTTTTGTAAAGCCCTCCATCACTTGCAACGAACATCGTCCCTTCCTCAGTGAAAATAATTTCATGTAAATCTGCGTGAACTCCATATGGAAATCCCGGGAAATCAAATGAAGCTGCAGCCGGTTCTGCTTGTTGATTGGGGCCAGATCTCCAGAGAGAAATACCCCCAACATAAGCAAGATCAGGTTGTCCTTTCTTAATACCTAATGCCAAATCATATACACCCTGTGCTCGTGGAAGAGGTGTTGAAGTATCTACTCCTCCAGGCCAGCAAACTGTCCAAGAACCATCTTGACCAGCATTGTCAGAGTGATATAAACCGTAAAAAAGACCGCCAGATGTTGAGTATAGTGCAAATGCATGATTAGCATCATCTTGTGAAATAGCAATTCTAGCACGTCCTATACCACTCTGAGGTAAACTCCCATTACTAGAACCACCTGCTGTAATAGATTCGAAGTTTGAAAATTGTTCGTTTGTTGAACGATACACCCTTCCATTTGAAGCAGCCACAAGCATGTAAGATCCATCAGGTGCAATTGTAATATCCGTAACTCCACCTCCAGGTCCACCACTTGCAGGGTTAATATCTATAACACCATTCTCAATTGTTCCAAATGATGAATTAGAACCATACCAAACTCTATTATCATAGTTAGGGTGCTTAACTAAGGCATCGTTAGAAGACCAGTTCCCACTATTAAACTCACCGGGGTCAGTGCCATCAACAATACTGAATGTCTCTCCTCCATCATTACTCCACCATATACCTCGGCCTCTGAATCCAGAATTACCTTCACCACCTGAATAATCAAAATTAGATCCAGTTCCTACATAAATATCACCGTTATCTGAAACAGCTATTGATGCAATCATGAAAAACGGCATACCAGTTACTCGATTCCAAGTGTTAGCACCATCATTAGATCTCCACAGTCCACCTGAAACAGCCCCTGCATATATGAGGTCTTCATTAACAGCAACTATAGCTCTTGTACGACCTCCAACGTTATCAGGCCCCATTTCAGACCAAGAAATATCAGTGGTTTTAAAGTTTGCGCGTGATTGAGCAGACGCAAATTTCAAGACATCTTCTCTTAATTCACTTAGACCTTTAGAGTTTATTTCACCTGTTTCTACATCCGCTAACAACATGCGAGTAATTTCAGCTGCACCATTGGCATCTCTTTGAATTGCATTCTCTACATTTCTTGGAGAGTAGGTTACATCTGTTATTTCATTTTTATCTGGAGAAACACACCAAATTAACGTAATAGCTGCAACTGCAACGAAGGGTAAGTACTTTGAAACCATGTGATTGACTTTTTGCTATTCTAATAATTGCCGGCGAAAGTTACAACAATACTGATTATTTCACATGCTTTTCTGCATGATAAGAAGACCTAACAAGTGGGCTGCTTTCCACATACATAAATCCTTTATCTAAAGCTAATACTCGAAACTCTTCAAATAAATCAGGATGAATGAACTCAAATACAGGCAAATGACTAGGAGTTGGCTGAAGATATTGACCTAATGTTAGAACTTTAACCCCAACATTTATAAGATCATCCATAGACTCAATAACTTCCTCTTTTGACTCACCTAACCCAAGCATCATCCCACTTTTTGTCCGTATTCCGGAATCGCTTAAACGCTTCAACACTTCAAGTGATCTTTCATATTTAGCCTGTTTTCTTACTTCTTTTGTTAGACGCCTTACAGTTTCAATATTGTGGCTTACAACTTCTGGTGCAACATCAATTATTTGCTGCAAATTATCCCATTTACCTGCAAAATCAGGAATAAGCGTTTCTAGTGTTGTTCCTGGTGATTTATGTCTTATTGCTCTCACTGTTTCCGCCCAAATTGTAGCTCCTCCATCCTTCAATTCATCACGATCTACAGAAGTTATTACTGCATGCTTAACATTCATAAGCTTAACCGATTGTGCAACTTTAACAGGCTCAAAAGGATCTACGGGCTCTGGCTTTCCTGTTGCTACACTACAAAAACCACAAGATCTTGTGCATATATTACCAAGAATCATAAACGTCGCAGTCCCTTCTCCCCAACATTCTCCCATATTGGGACAATGGCCACTCTCACAAATAGTATGAAGCTGGTGCTCAGATACTATTTCCCTAACTTTTTTATAAGTCTCGCCAGTAGGTAGCTTCACTCTAAGCCAACTAGGTTTAGGAATACGTTTTGAAATCGTTGTGTCTGACATTATGCAAATGTCGTTATTATAACTTAATAAGTTAACGTCCAGTTATCACTTTTGTGTCCAATTTGCCCCCAATCCAATTTTAATATAAAGGCTTAAAAATAACAACTGGCTTTCTACGAATTGAACGGCCATTATTTCAATAGGTCTAACAAAAACATCGAGTGATGTTCCCATCTCAACATATTTCGTCCTTCCACGAACATCTCCATACTCAAAACTCAGTCCATAGTTTAAATTACCACCTGGAATAACTTTCATTTCATCAAGTCCATTTATCCATGGTGAGCGGCCATAAATATCATTATAAAAATGCTCCTCAGGATTGTATCGTTCTGTTACCAGATAATCATACATGATTTCGGGATAACCTATCTCTAAATATACTGGCTTTTCAAAGCCCAAACCCGCTCCGTAACGAAAAACCCTCTCAACTTTAACAGCTCCATTTCTAAGCTTAGGAGTAATCTCTTTGCGAGTCTCAATATTAATTCTAAAAATTAAAAAACTATTTAGCTTACCGAAAACATATGGCAAACCATCAATATAAACAGGGTTTGAGGTTTTTTCTTCTTTTTCGTGATTAAAGAAGACTAAATCTGAATTAATGGACCTCGATGTTTTTGCATCTAAAAACAAACCATAATGAGCTCCAATTCCAGCACCTTGAGTGTGTGCAATAAGATGAACGCCGGAAGTATGACTATATAAAATATCTACCCCATCCTCTCCATAAACTAAATCTTTACCCGTTGAAATACCATCGCGAACTTGTGCTGCAACAGAGTTTGGCAATACCCAAACAAAAAGTGAAAATAGCGTGAAGAATAACTTCATTTACTCAAAAAAAATCATTTGTACAAATTTACTTCAAGTACATTAATATCCCATAAGAGAGTTCATATAATACATACCTCACCCTTATCTTTACCTAAAACCGCAAACTTTGAACGAGACTATTATTTTATTGCTCAGTATAACTATTGTAACCGCAATTACTTGGATTATTGCCACAAGACGAGGAGCTCTCAAAACTGGGTTTAATAATTCTGACACAGAGTCCGTTAAACTTGATGACTTACAAAAGACACTTGAAATAAAAGAAAATGAAATTGTAAACTTGAAAGTAAAAGTTGGGAAACTAGAGCAAAAAGTTGAAGATTCTATTGAATACCAGGAAAATGCTGAAATAAAATGGAATGAAGAAGTTGAAACACAACGTAAGAATCTTGAAGAAGTAGCAAGAGATGTGCTAGACACTGCTACAAAAAGATCTCAAACCCAATTAGAGGGTGCGCATACAGAAAGTCTTAAACAACTACTCAACCCGGTTAAAGAACAAATGCTCGGATTTAAGAATCAAGTGGAAAAATACTATGGAGAGGAAAAAAAATGGTTAGGAGAATTAAATAAGGAGTTAGATGATTTAGCTAAAATGAATATGGGGCTAAGTGAACAAGCTGATAATTTAGTAAAAGCCTTAAAGGGTGAATCTAAAATTCAAGGAGACTGGGGAGAGTATCAACTTGAAAGATTATTAGAGGATGTGGGGTTAAAAAAAGGAATACATTTCACAACTCAGACATCCGTTAAATCTGACGATGGTAAAAACCTGAGACCTGACTTTCTCGTGTCACTACCTGATGAAAAGGTGCTTGTTATTGATTCTAAGGTCAGCCTTACTGCATATGAGAAATGCGTAAACACACAAGATGATCTTGAACGAGAAGTTTTCTTAAAAGAGCATATTCAGAGCTTGAGGAATCACATTCGATCTCTTGCAAAAAAAGATTATGCAAGCCTTTATGACAAATCCGTGGACTACACTTTAATGTTTGTCCCTATTGAGCCAGCCTATTTTGCTGTTGGACCAGAGCTTCAAGCTATTCAAAGGGAAGGTTTAGCAGCAAGAGTTCTGTTGGTCTCTACAACGACTATGCTAGCAACATTGAGGACGGTAAGCTATATCTGGCGTCAAGAGCTTCAAAGGACTAACGTTATTGAAATCTCATCGCGAGGTAAACTTCTGTACGAAAAGTTTGTGGGCTTCACGAATTCAATGGACTCAATTGGAGATCATCTTAAGAAAGCTGACAATGCATATCAAGAAGCCATTAGTAAACTAAGCAAGGGACCAGGACACTTGGTTGGTCAAGCTGAGAAATTGAGGAAATTGGGGCTTGACGTAAATAAGAAAATACCTGAAAAGTTTATTTCAGACTCTGACTCAGATTAAGATTCATGAGATACTGTATTTATTTCATGTTTAAACTTTTCGTTATTGCCTTAATAGCGGTCTCTTGCTCTACTTCATTAATTTATGACTCCACAACAACGCGACGACCATATGATTACGAATCAACTTCTATTCACGCCCAAGTAATTCCCTTTTTTTATTATGACACATTATCAGTATTCCTTAAAATTAACAGGGAAGAACTTTTATATACACGAGAGTTTGATAAAGCACCCTTTATAGCTAATTTGGAGTTGATATTTAATTCTCAAAAATGGCTCTTAACAGATACTTTGTCCAACAATTCTCCCAGATGGATTCGACAAAGATTTGATTTGAAAAAAGCTGAAAATGAGCAAGATAATTCATGGCTTCAGTACACCATTAAGGACCTAAACCGTAGTTCTTCTCAAACAGCAATTAGAGAAGTTGAAAATATTGTTGCTTGGAGTATTCAGGAGAATTGGCCTATACATAATGGGTTCATACCTATTGGCTCTCAAATATCAATAATTACAGATGTTAATACTACATGGGATGTAAACCATGTTATTCCAGAAAACAAACTTCCAGCTCCTCCATATTCAAGTTATCGCAATCCATTAGACACCATAAAAGCTAGGCCACATAGCACAATTAATGATAACTGGATTGTCTTAGATGGTTCTCAGGTATTTACTTCTCCTGACAAAGAATTGAGCTTGGTGATACATGGGATGTCTGCTGAATTCCCTACACTTAAAAATGTTAGACACCTTATCGAATCTGTTAGATATATTGCAACACGTAGCGAGTATTCTGCTTTACTCAAAGCTTCCAACCCGAAAATTGCATTAGATGAGTTTTGGCTTTCTTGTGGGAAATCCCCTGAAAAGACAAAAAAATTAATAAAGACTTACTATGCAAGAGTGGAGGAGGCTAACCTATCATTTTCCGGATTACAGGAAGGTTGGAGAACAGATAGAGGTATGATACATATTATTTATGGTGTACCTAATCGAGTAAGAAGAGATTATTGGACAGAAATTTGGACATATGGAGAAGAAGGAACGTCTAACACACTGATATTTAGATTCAAAAGAAAAATTCACGACCTTGACAACAATAGATATAGATTAGAACGAAGCATTTCATATAGAAATTCTTGGGACAGAATGGTTACAAGTTGGAGAAATGGAAGGGTACAAAACGATTGAACGTAGTACCTTGCGCCTATGGAATCAAAACCAATATATAATGGCCCGCGTAGACCTTCAGAAAAGACATTTGTCTTTGGTTTTCACCCAATAGCCGAAGCACTCGACGCTGGGAAAGAATTAGATAGCGTTTTAGTACTCCGTAGCTCTTCAAATGACAGGCTAAATAAATTACTTGGCCGAATACGATCTTTGGGGATACCTATAAAAATGGTTCCTAGAGAAAAGCTTGATGCTATTACTCTAAAAAACCATCAAGGCATGGTGGCTTTTCTTTCTCCCATTACTTATCAGCCACTTGACGAAATTGTATTAGGTGCGTTTGAACGTGGCGAAGCTCCTGTGTTAATAGCTGCTGACGGAATTACTGACGTTCGGAATTTAGGAGCAATAGCTAGATCTGCAGAATGTTTTGGAGCTCACGCTTTAATTGTTCCCGAAAAAGGATCTGCATCAATAACTGACGGTGCAATCAAAAGCTCAAGCGGCGCATTATTAAGACTTCCTGTTTGTAGAGTCTCCAATATTTCATCCGCTCTTGAATTTCTAAAAAACAGTGGGGTTTCTTGTATAGCCCTTTCTGAAAAGAGTGCTGTTGGATTGCCTGAAAACACTATTCAAGCTCCCTATTGTCTTGTTTTAGGTGACGAAGGTTACGGTATTTCCGCAGAGGTTATGAAGCAATGTGACAATAGAATCAGAATCCCTATGATCGGAAATACTGCTAGTTTAAACGTGTCTGTATCTGCCGGAATTGCTCTTTATGTGCTAAATGCGACTAAGATCTAAAATCACGTCCTTTATATATAGCCATTCCACCAAGCTCTTCTTCTATTCTAAGGAGCTGATTGTACTTAGCTACTCTATCCGATCTACTTGCTGAACCAGTTTTAATTTGGCCTGTATTAAGAGCCACTGCTAAATCTGCAATTGTAGTATCCTCCGTCTCACCACTTCTATGACTTATAACTGAAGTGTAATCTGCCCTATGTGCCATTTCAACAGCATCCAAAGTTTCACTAAGAGTGCCTATTTGGTTTACTTTAACTAGGATTGAATTTGCAACACCTTGTTCAATACCTTTTGAAAGCCTGTTTACATTCGTGACAAATAAATCATCCCCTACCAATTGAACTTCCTTTCCTATACGGTCCGTTAAAAGCTTCCATGAATCCCAATCATCTTCGTCTAAACCATCTTCAATACTAACTATAGGATACTTCTTGCTCCAATCACACCAAAACTCAACCATTTCTTCACCGGTCATTTCATCACCTGTGGAATCAAATTTGTAAATGCCTGATTTTTTATCGTAAAACTCCGATGCTGCAGCATCGAAAGCAAGTAACACGTCGTCTCCTGGTTTATATCCAGCTTTTTCGATAGCCCTCAATACAAACTCAGCTCCTTCATCATTGGACTTTAGGTTAGGAGCAAATCCACCTTCATCTCCAACATTTGTAGAATGTCCTTCTGCCTGCAATACTTTCTTTAAAGAATGGAATATTTCTGTCCCCATTCTCAGACCTTCAGAAAATGATGAGGCACCAACAGGCATAACCATAAATTCTTGAATATCTATCTTGTTATCAGCATGTGACCCACCGTTTAAGATATTCATCATAGGAACTGGAAGAATCGCCACGTTAGCACCGCCAATGTACCTATATAGAGGCTGTCTAACTGTTTCAGCAGCTGCTTTCGCAACAGCTAATGAAACACCTAAGATTGCATTAGCTCCTAGATTAGATTTATTATCTGTCCCGTCAATATCAATCATAATCTGATCAATTAACCTCTGCTCTGTAACATCTAATCCGTGAAGCTCTTCATTCAGAACTTCATTCACATGTTCTACAGCTAATGTGACTCCTTTACCCATCCAAGTGTTTCCACCGTCCCTTAATTCAACTGCTTCATGCATTCCTGTAGAAGCACCAGATGGTACTGCTGCTCTTCCGAAAGCACCTTCTTCAGTAACTACGTCCACTTCTATAGTCGGATTACCTCTAGAATCTAAAATCTGTCGTGCATGAATTATTTCAATGTTACTCATTCTTTATTTACTTTACACAAGCATGTTTAAACTCATTAATCAACTCAACAAAATCATCAAACAAATATCTGCTATCATGAGGCCCAGCAGATGCTTCAGGATGATATTGTACACAAAAGACAGGCTTATTCACCAAACGTATACCAGCAATAGTATCATCATTTAAATGAATGTGGGTGACTTCAACATTATTGTTATTATTTACCGATTCATGACTTACAACAAAACCGTGATTTTGAGAAGTAATTTCGCATTTACCTGTAATTAAATTCTTAACAGGATGATTCACACCTCTATGCCCATTAAACATTTTCGTGGTTTCTAAACCTTGACTTAGT
>JABISU010000139.1 GCA_018700255.1 Flavobacteriales bacterium
AGATATGGATGGGGATGGATTTGATGACATTGTCGTACTTGACGAAAGTGAGATGCTTCACGTTCTGTATCAAGGTCCTGATGGTTTTTTCAGTGATGTTGACTACGGTTCTGTTAGCGGCAGTAACCAGTGGGGTATGTGTGTCGCAGATTTCGACAATGATGGACACAAAGACGTTTTCTCCGGCGGAAACTATGATGGTGTTCACGTTCAGCATATAACTGAACCAGGGGTGAACACTTCTATGGAGCTTGAAAATGCTTCAATGTTTATGCAGGCATGTAACTGGGCAGATATCAATAACGATGGATACCTTGATGCTTTTGGTTGTCACGATGATGGTCTTAGCCGTATGTGGATGGGCTCTTCAAATTCAACATTAACACCAGCTCCTGGTCTTATCCCACTAGAGGATTATCTTCTTGCAGATTATTCAGGCAATGATCACTCTGGGAACTACGGAACAGTGTTCACTGATTTTGACAACGATGGTGATATTGATTTGTTTATTGCCAAGTGTCGCCAGTTTATTAGTGACCCTTACGATCCTCGTCGTGTTAACCAGCTTTGGGTGAACGACGGAAACGGAAACTTCACAGAGGAAGCAAATGAAAGAGGCTTAGTTTTTTACGAGCAGAGCTGGACAGTGGATTTTGCAGATATTGATAACGATGGAGATTTCGACTGTCTAATCACGAACCACAGCACCACACTTTACTTATTTGAAAATGATGGACTCGGATACTTCACTAACATTACCGAAGGTAGCGGACTCGATATCGAAGGATTCTTCCTCCAAGCTAAGATGGAAGATTTCGATAATGACGGGTATGTAGATTTAGTTTACTCAGGAGGAAATCATAAATACTTACACAACAACGGAGACAAGACATTCACAGAAATCTCAGGGACATTCCCTGGAGATGATACGATGCACAGTTTTGCTTTCGGAGACGCTAATCGCGATGGGTCTGTGGACCTGTATGCTAGTTACGGTGATGGATATGTTAATTCAGATTCTGAGCATGAAGATATCCTTTGGGTTAATGAGGGAAATGACAACAACTGGATCACATTCGAGTTAGAGGGGTTCCAATCTAACGTTGATGCTGTAGGTGCGAAAGTTGTTATCACTGGAGACTTCGGAACCCAAATTCGTGAAGTCCGCTCAGGTGAGAGCTACGGAATTACAAATACGTTTTCTTGTCATTTCGGTTTAGGCACATCTGAATCAGTTGAAACAGCAACTGTCTTTTGGCCCAGTGGCTTAGAAACAGTCCTTGATCTTCCAGATATCAACCAGTACCACACAATCTTCGAGGCGCCATGCTTGGTTGACGTTGCGATAGAATCTTCAGCGTATGGGTTCTGCCCAGGAGATTCAGTGGTGATTACATCTCCATTGGGTTTTGAGACTTACTCTTGGTCTAATGGCGTAACTGATGCAAATACGATTACGGTAACGGAAGGAGGTAACTTCAGTCTTGTTGTAACAACCTTAGAAGGTTGTGGAGGTATTTCTAATGTTGTCTCCGTGATTGATATTACGGGTGATGCTCCGACAATCGAAATCGATGGAGACTTAAACCTATGCGATGGAAGCGATATTACTATGACGGCCAGTGAGGCAGCGAGCTGGGTTTGGTCTACTGGTGAAGAAACCCAAACGATAGTTGTTAGTTCATCAGGTACGTACAGCGTGTCAACTGTAGACATTTGCTTAAACGCAAACGATTCCGAGCAGTATATCGTTGTAGTGTATGATTCTCCTGTAGGTCCACCGATGTTGACCGCTTCAGCAACTTCACTGGAATTCCCGGCTTCAGTAACTTTAGAGGCTACAGGTGGTGAAAATATTAGATGGTACGACTCAGAGTTTGATGGCAGTCTGCTCGCAACGGGTTCTTCATATGAAACAGAGATCCTTGAAACGTCAACAACATTTTGGGCTTCCTCATCTCATATTACCTCAGGAGATTTAGCTGCAGGAGGAGAAATGGAAACACAAGAAGGCGGCCAGTATCACTCTAACAGCAATCGTTGGCTTGAGTTTGATACATATGAGGATATGCTCCTTCGTAGCGTCACTGTTTATGCAAATGGTGCTTATGATAGAACTTTCGAACTTATTGATAATTCGGGTAATGTCATTGCTTCTGCAACAATATTCGTTGAAGATGGTGAAAACGTTATAGACCTGAATTTCGAGGTGCCTGCTGGAGATAATTATGGATTACGATCTACGACAAATGACCCTCAGCTTTGGCGTGAAGGAACGGACTCTGAACTCTCTTACCCATATTCTCTTGGCACAATAGGTTCAATCACAAACTCAACAGCTGGGCCAGAATTCAGTTATTACTATTTCTTCTATAACTGGCAAGTTGAGCCTCTTCCAATTGTATGTGAATCTGATCGCGCGTCTGTTTCAGTGTCTGTTTCAGGCCTCTCAGAGTTGCTATCTGCCACTCAGTTCTCTCCAGAACTTAACCCAAATCCAGCTCTTTCTTCATCCCATGTGTCGATCTCAAACTTTCCTACATTTCCTTGCGAAGTTTCGATATCTGATATTAGCGGCCGAGTAATCTTCACAGGTTATTCGAATGTCATTTCGCTTCATGAATTTGACGCAGGAACCTACATTATTTCGGTGCTTCGTCAATCTGACGCTGTTGTTCTTGGTGTCTCTAGATTGATAGTACAGTAGTTTATAGGTTTAACTCGTGGTAAAAAATATTGTTGCACTTCTTACTAGGTTCATTCCAAGAACTATGCTTCAGAGAGTTGCGCATTTAGGGCTACAATCTATTAGTTGGATTTATAAGGGGAAGACTCTAGAGGATCCTATAGATGGTAGAACTTACCGCAAAATGTTGCCTTATGGTCGAGTTCGTACGCGTCCTAATGCATTAGCTCCACACTCGTTATCGCTTGAACGTCACCGTGCTCTATGGGTGTTTTTGAGTGAATTCACAGATTTCTTTACTTCATCTGCACGTATGCTCCATATGGCGCCTGAATACTGTTTCATAAAACGTTTTCGTTCAGTTTCTTCGCTGGATTACGTCACCGGCGATCTTGATTCTCCTTGGGCTGATCATCACTTTGATGTTCACTCAATTCCTTTTGATGACGGATCATTTGATATTATTATGGCGAATCATTTGATGGAACACGTAGATGATGATAATGCTGTTCTTCACGAATTTTATCGTGTATTACGCCCTGGTGGGTGGGGCGTTCTTCAGGTCCCAATTGATTGGAATAATCCCAATACTGAGGAAGATAGGTCTATTACTGACCCATTAGAACTTGAGCGACTTTACTGGCAACGGGACCACCTTCGGCTTTATGGATATGAGGATTATCCTAATAGATTACGCTCAGTAGGGTTTACTGTCGAAGTGATTGATATGAAGGAGAAATTAGGCTCTGCTCGATATGAGCGTTATGCATTAGGAGGGGAACAATGGGTCTTTGTTGTTAGAAAGTAGCAATTAAGATGGAGAAGGTTATTGATTAGTCAGTGCAGTGTTACATCTTGCCCACATCTGAGCCTTCAAAATAACTTACAGTCAATGTAGCTCTGTAATTCGAACTTCGTCGATATTAGAAAGTTTCAATGAAAAAGCACTAGCATCACGCAGACGTATGCTTGCCTCAAGCGAACAAGTTATTTGGAAGTTGGTATTTTGTGGAGTTACTCCAGCACGTTTGAGCACGTTCATTACTTCACCCATTTGGGTATATGGGTACTTAACCAAATAAGTTTGGGTACGTATACATTCTACAATTGTGCCTGATGAAACGGCATAGGAGGCGGCAGTGCGGTAGGCACTAATTAGGCCGCCAACACCGAGCTTTGTTCCTCCAAAGTAGCGAACTACAATAATTATAACGTTTGTGAGCGCATGTGATTTTAATACTCCTAGAATAGGCGGGCCAGCAGAGTTTGAGGGCTCTCCGTCATCACTAGAGCGAAAAGATGACGCATCGTGTCCAAGTCTCCAAGCGTAGCAATGATGTCTAGCGGTGTTATGAAGTACGCGTATCTCAGACAAGCGTTCCTTAATATCGGATTCAGATGAGACGGGGAAAGCAAAGCTGTAATGCTTAGATCCCTTTACCTTATATAGACCTTCTGAAGGATTTTTGAGAGATAGAAACGTGTCGTCTTTATCCTTCAAAACAGATTGAGAAAATGTAAGAGCGAGTACGAAGTCCTTCGATTGGGTTTGCGTAATCGCTATCGTCAGGGATTAGAACGTTTATTAAACCTAGCTCGGTTTTTAACTCTAGAGCAAGTTTGAAGAAAGGTAGAAAAATGTCAATTCCGCCACCAATATCGATAGAGTAGTTAGTTGCTTGAATTCGAAGGATATCATCGCTTTGAAGTTGTTGGTTTACATCTTCTTGAGATTGCATATCCCTACTGAATTTAATTCCTATAAGTGAGTAAGCTGCAAAATTTGCTAATCTGTCAGTCCGGATTTTAAGAACAAGTGGTACATCTAGGTTAACCGACTCTGTTCTTCTAAGTACATCATTTGTATTTGCAGGGTTAGGAGATGAACCCTGGGCAAATGTGTAGTTTAATCCTCTATCCTGAAAGCTTAATCCAGGTATGAATCTTAGTTTAAGATGGCGTCCAAGATTTAGCGATGCTAGAAGGGCGAGGTTGAATCCGCCTTGAGGGTTGTTCGCTACTCCGTAGAGGCCTGTAGCAAATGTAGAATCTTGCTTTAAGTCAAACAAGAAATCGGATGTATTCCCTGATATGATAAAACCGAAGTGATAGGGTTTGTTATCGAAGGAGGCAAGATTTTTACGGCCTGCTTGGGCAAAAGACGTGATAGTCAAAAGCCCTAAAGCAATAAAAAGTAGCAATATTTTCCTCATAATTACCAAGTTAACGAAATTTGCTAGGATTTTGTTGCGGGATTGCCCAAACTTTTGTCCAAAGTAAACTTGCTACAAAGGAAATAAAAATTCCCATAAGAAGATAAACCATTAATGTTAGGGAAATTTGCGTCTTCGCAGCGTAGAATATTTCTACACCCTCTTGCTGAGATAGTATCCATTCTGAGAGACTAGAATCATTTGGCAGATTTCTCTCAGCGATATGATTTAAATATTCTTCTTCTGAGGAGAAAGTGGTTGAGATTGTATCTAATACTGATATAAATCGCGCGTGAGTAGCATCTTTCATGATCACATGATGCCAAAGTCCAACAACAGCAGTCGCTCCTATAGCATAACCCACGACAGTTTTCGCTACGTGCTTAAATCCGTCAAGGAAATCGGGAGTGGGTCTTAGGGTATGTATGCCGTTATATGTTGCTAGGGCAGCGTAGGTCATAAGCGCCGTTGCGTGAAACATAAAACCGTACTTGAATGACTGCTCAAATGATACGTTGCCTACAAG
>JABISU010000120.1 GCA_018700255.1 Flavobacteriales bacterium
CGTCCTTTTCTGACACGGTATATTTTTCTGGCAATGCATTTTGAAGCTCATCAGATGCTATATGTTTATCCATTGTAACTTCTGCTTCTCCTTTTTCAAGGTCAATAGAAACATGAGAGATGTTTGGCAGGCCGTTTAAATATTTCTCTACGGAAGCTTTGCAATTGTTGCAAGTCATTCCTTCTATTTTATATGTGTGTTTCATTGAATTCTTGTTGTCAATTATTTTTCACCAAGTATAGCTGCCAAACTATTCATTCACATACTTCGCCAGCAAACCATGGAAATGGTGCACTCCTTGTTCCTTGGTAGGGGAGAAACGGCCAGAGGGATAGAACCTCGATTGGATACCTTGGTGTACACTTTCCACGACGAATTCATCCTCCCTCTCTACTTTATCTAAAAGAGATCCAGCTCCCAAATTTAGCTTCGTCTCGTCGTAAACGTAGGTGATAAAACTCACCTTGGTTTTATTTAAACTTAAAGGCTTAACAATGTTAATAGAGAGTCCCCAAGGGTAGAAGTTGAACATCATGTTGGGGAAAACCCAATAGTAATATGCTGCGACTTCCTTTCCGTGATCTGGATGTCCTTCTGGGAGATCGAATATTTCTGTTCCGCCATCTGTGTATCCTATCTGTAGATTCATGTGGGGGTATATTTCGGTCTTATACTCCCCGTAGTCTAGAACACTGTTGAGATCTGCGTGCACGAAAGGGATGTGAAAACCTTCTAGGTAGTTGTCACAATATAGGGCCCAATGGCAGTTTACGATGTATTCTTTGCTGAGTACATCGTTTCTTTTGAACGATTCTAGAGGAAGGTGCCCGATGCGCTCGTTCATCTTTTCGAGTACTTCCGAGAAGTCGAAAGATGGATCTAGGGAGACGAATAAATGTCCACACAGATCTTTTATCGAGAACTCACGCAACCCCTCACATGGTCTAGGGAAGTTTTTTGTCTGAGAGAACTCTGGCATATGTTTAAAATTCCCGGCCAAATCGAATTGTCGCCCGTGATACATGCACGTCAACCCCTTCGCTTTCCCTGGGTTAGTAGCCACGAGATTTCCGCGGTGAGTACATACGTTGCTCAGGCATTTTACTTCACTTTCCTTATCTCGCACGAGGAGCAAGGGCTCGTTTAAAAAATCCGGCAACATCACGAAAGGGTGAACCGTCTCAGCGAGTGGAACGGTGCTCGCAGAATCTCCTATCCATTGCCATGTTTTCAAAAAAACCGTCTCCTTTAACTTCTCAAAGATCTCCTGACTTTTATAAAATCTAGGAGGCAGCGTTTCTGCTTGTGTAATATCTGGGTCTACAAAAAACTTCTCCATGTTATTAAGCTTTTTCTCTTGTAATCCAAAAGTAGAATGGTATTCCTAGTAAAAACAAACTCAACCCCGAAATTAGCACTTCCGATCCGCATCCTACCATAATCCAAACTACAAAGGCAAACGCACAAATTGCCACCGTTAGCTTCTGGTAATATCGTGAATGATGTTTCTTCAGAATGATGACGAAGCTCGTGATTGAAAAAAGGAATGGAATCGTTACAGCAAGGGTCGTCAATTGCATCATGTAGGAGAATGTTTCAACAAGACTGTTCGAGTAGTTGAAAAGCATGAAAATGGATACAATAAAACTCGAGATGACAATTCCGTAAATCGGTGAATGTGATTTATTTACCTTCCCGAAGATTTTCGGAAACAATCCCGCTTGAGCTGCAGCCAAAGGGATAGCACCCTGCATGAGGATCCATCCGTTGAGAGCTCCCATGGTGGCTATTACAGCTCCTGCTGCCACGATATACTTGGCGGCTCCTCCCCAAAAGATCTCCGCGACATCTGCAAAAGGGGCACTCGATTGAGCCAGTACCTCAGCGGGGATAACACCCATAATAGATACTGAGCTGATGATGTAAATAAATACGGTTGCGATGGTCCCGAAAATCGTCGCTTTTTTGACGGTACTCGCAGAATCTTGAACACTGCCACTCGGGATGGTGGCACTCTCCATTCCTAAAAACGCAAAAAACGTCAGTACGGTTGTCGCTGTAATCACAGACAAATCACTTTCTCCAGTCAGATTAAACGGGGTGAAGTTTTCCAATTGAAGACAGAACATCCCCCAAATACCGATAATTACAATGGGCGCTACTTTAAGAATGGTAGTTATGATTTGGACTAGAGCAACCGTCTTAATTTCCTTAGAATTAATCCAAGTAAAGAACCAAATAATCGCCAAACCTGTAGCAATAGCAGCGAGTGAATATTCTCCCAAGACAGGGAAAAACACAGCCAAATAGCCCACTACCGCAACGGTAATTGCAGCATTTGCGCACCAAATTGAAACCCAATATCCCCATGCCACCAAATAAGCAGAGAAGTCGCCCATACCCAACTTCGTGTATGCAAAGGGTCCACCGTTTGCTTCAGGCGCGAGCTTCGCCAGATACCCGAAAACAACGGCCAGTAAAACGGCTCCCAAAGACGCGCAAACCCATCCCACGATACTTATCCCCCCGAAAGCGGCGAGTGCGGCAGGCAACATAAAGATTCCTGAACCAATCATGTTCCCAACAACGAGTGCTGTACACCCCCAGAATCCTATTTTTTTTGCGTTGTTGATATCCCCAGTTTTTCTTGGGCGTTAAGATAAATAGAACCGTCTCTCTTTACACTTGTTGGTCATAAATCCTCCTCAAAATGTTTCGGATTTCCCGCCCCGCTTCTTCACAACTGAATCCACTAATTTTTGTGGTTTTTTATTTATAGCTTACTGAAAATAGAAGAGTTAGACAACAACACTTGACATAAAATTCTTATTTTAGCAAAAGCGATTAAACTAGATTAAATATTCATCCTCTAAGTAACAGATCCAATAAAGTGAAAAACCACTATATCATTCTTTTAGTTCTGATGTTATTCTCCTTTAAAAGCTATTCTCAGCAGACTTTAGGACTATTTACGAACTCTACTGAATCTTTAGATGGGTACACGTTGTTTAGTCCTCAATCCAGCACAGAGAGTTATTTGATTAACAACTGTGGTGAAAAAGTACATAGCTGGTCAAGTCAGTATTTACCGGGTTTATCATCGTATTTACTTGAAGATGGGATATTACTTAGAACAGGACGCCAATTTGGACCGGGAGGTGGAATTGGAATTGTTGAAATGTTAGATTGGAACAGCAATGTTATTTGGAGCCATTCAGTTTCTTCTACCCACGGAAGACAACATCACGACATTGAACTATTGCCCAACGGAAATATACTTTTAATTGTTCATGACAATCGTACAGCTGCAGAAGTAACACAAGCAGGAAGTTCTACGATTAATTCCTCAATTGATTCGGAGCAAATTGTGGAAATTCAACCAGACCTTGTAAATGGTGGTGCAACTATAGTTTGGGAATGGAAAGCTTGGGACCACCTTATACAAGAGGCTGATATAACAAAAGACGACTATGGTATTGTAGCAAACCACCCAGGTAGAATTGATATTAACTTCCTAAATCACAACTCCTCAGACTGGTTGCATTTTAACGGAGTAGATTACAATGAAGAGTTTGACCAAATAATTATTAGCGTACACAACTTTAGTGAATTTTGGATTATTGACCATTCTACGACTCTTGCCGAATCAGCAGATTCTATTGGAGGCACATATGGTAAGGGTGGTGATCTCCTTTACCGTTGGGGAAACCCACAGGCTTATAACCAAGGGGATCTATCAGATCAAAAACTATTTCTACAGCATAATACTCACTGGATTCCCGAAAATCATCTTGACGCGGGTAAAATAATAATGTTCAACAATCAAGTAGGATCACAACCAAATCCCTACTCTACTGTTAACATTGTAGATCTACCATTTGATGCTGGTGGATATTACACCTACAATGGTGGAGCCTTCGGTCCGGAAAATTTTGATTGGACGTATCAAGCTAATAATCCTACTGATTTTTATTCCAATATTATTTCAGGGGTTCAACGCTTGGAAAACGGAAATACTCTTATATGTGAAGGTATTCCGGGACGGTATTTTGAAATAGACGCCAATCAAAACATTGTATGGGAATATGTAAACCCTGTAAATGATTTAGGACCGCAAGCACAAGGAACAATTATTTCTGATAACAGTACATTTAGATGCACGCGTTATTCTCCTAACTACCCAGGGTTGAGTGGGCAAATACTTACTCCACAAGGATATATTGAAACTGGATCTACTTTTACTTGTGATCTTTA
>JABISU010000242.1 GCA_018700255.1 Flavobacteriales bacterium
ATAAAAGGTTTATTAAATCCAAGGAAGGAATACCCATATCTAATAGCTCTTCGTAGAATTCTACGAATCACATATCCAGCACCAGTATTTGAGGGTAGTTGGCCATCGCAAATGCTAAATGAGACGGCTCTTACATGGTCAGAAATGACTCTAAAAGCGATCGACTCGAGGTCTTCACCTGCAGTATATTTCTTACCACTCAGAAGTGATAATTTATCTAATAAAGGGCTAAATATATCTGTATCGTAATTGCTCTTTTTCCCTTGAATAGCCATAGCTAATCTCTCAAAGCCCATGCCTGTATCGACATGTTTATCAGGTAAAGGGGTTAATGATCCATTTGCCAATCGGTTGTACTCCATAAACACAAGATTCCAAATCTCAACTACTTGTGGGTGATCTCGATTTACTAGTTCTGCTCCAGGAACTTTTATTTTCTCCTCTTCTGACCTAAGATCGATATGTATTTCTGAGCAGGGGCCACAAGGTCCGACTTCCCCCATTTCCCAGAAATTATCTTTTTTAGAAGCGAGTATAATTCTATCTTCATCTATATGGTTTTTCCAAAGGTTAAAAGCTTCGGAGTCAACTTCGAGCCCATCAGTTTTATCACCTTCAAAAACGGTGACATATAGGTCGTTTTTATTTAAGTTATATTTTTCAGTTAGTAATTCCCAAGCCCATGAAATGGCATCTTCTTTGAAATAGTCTCCGAAAGACCAGTTTCCAAGCATCTCAAACATAGTGTGATGGTAGGTATCAACACCTACCTCTTCTAAATCGTTATGCTTCCCACTAACCCTGAGACACTTTTGTGTGTCTGCCACTCGTTTGTGTACTATGGGACTATTCCCAAGAAATAAATCTTTGAATGGATTCATTCCTGCATTCGTAAACATAAGCGTTGGGTCATCCTTAAGAACCATGGGAGATGAGGGGACAATTTCGTGGTTTTTTTCAGCGAAAAAGTCTAAAAATATTTTACGTATTTGTCGAGATTCCATGTGTCTTATTTGATTTTGTGAATTTAAGGAATACTCATCTGTCAAAAATGTACGAAATTTGCATTTAATGAGCCGCTTCAAAAAATCGAAATTTAACCCTGAAACCCTTCAAATAGAAGTGATTTCGTATTCTGTTAAGGATTATGTTTGGTGGTCTTTACGCAACATTGGTTGGATAGTTCTAGTCGGAACAAGCTCTGTTTTACTGTTTGACTACGCTTTTGACTCACCTAAAGACAGGGCCCAATCACGTGAGATTGCTTTTTTAGAAAGCCAAATTTCTAGGTTCGAAAATGATATCGAGGAAATGGTAAGCGTATTAGATAATATCGAGGTGAGGGATGATGCTATTTATCGCACCATTTTTGGAACGGACCCGTATCCTGAGTACAGAAGAAATCCAGGTATCGGTGGCGCAGATAGAAATAGAGCGTTAAGAGGATATGATCATACAGATGATATTAGTGATCTAACAGTTAGAGTTGCTGAGGTACAAAGACGCTTGGTTGCTCAAAGTCGTTCCTTTGATGAAGTAATGGAATTGGCAACAACCCATGAGGTTAGATTACATTCCATTCCGGCAATTCAGCCTGTAAGGAATGACGACTTAAAAAGGATGGCTAGTGGATGGGGAAATCGCTTTCACCCTATTTATAAAGTAATAAAATTTCATTACGGAATGGATTTCTCTGCACCTATAGGAACGGAAATATTTGCTACGGGAGATGGTGAAGTTGTTAAGGTTAGACGATCATACACTGGATACGGAAGGCATGTAGTAATACGACATGGATTTGGTTATGAAACATTATATGCGCATATGAGTAAGACGCTGGTGAAAAAAGGCCAAAAGGTGAAGCGAGGTGAGGTCATTGGTCTTGTTGGGAATACTGGAACTTCCACGACATCTCATTTACATTATGAAGTAAGTAAGGACGGTAAGAAGGTAAATCCTGCTCACTATTATTTTAATGATTTAACTCCTGAGCAGTATGAAATATTATTGCAAAATGCGGAAGCTGCACATCAATCTTTTGATTAAATCTTTTGATTAATTGCAAGGTATTTTAATTTGGTGTTGCAGAAATTAGTTTATGTCACTATCTTGCTGCTCCTCATGTCATTAAACAAACCCATTCAAAAGCAATACTTCAGCATTTCAGAAGTGGCCTCTATGATAGGTGTTAATGCATCACTTTTGCGGTTTTGGGAGAAGGAGTTTAAGCAGATAAAACCTAAGACAAATGCCCGAGGGAAGAGATCGTATAACAGTAAGGATATAGAAATTGTAAGATCTGTTTACGTTTTAGTAAAGGAACAAGGGTTCACACTTGATGGTGCTAGAAAAGCTCTCAAGTCAAGAAAAGGTATGGGGGCAGAAGTTGCTTCAGAAGCCAGGGCGAAAGCTCAAGCTGCCCAAAAGTCAATTAATGAAAACTTAGATTTAAAGCCTAAGTTTTCCGATGATGCAAGGCTAGAAGCTATTAAGCGCCTTAAAAAAGTCAGAGCTGACTTGCTGACGTTTAGAGCAGAGATTAAAGGGTAGTATTTAAGCTTTCTACTATATATTTCTCAATGCCATTCTCTAAAGAGGTGAATTCTTTATTGTAACCAGAGGCTCTTAATTTAGTTAAATCAGCTTCGGTGAAATATTGGTAATTATCTCTGATATCTTCAGGTGTGTCAATAAATTCAATATTTACATCCTTCTTCATTGACTTAAAAGAAGCTGTCACTAAATCTAAAAATGTTCTTGCATTGCCTGAGCCTACGTTGTATAACCCGCTCTCGATGTTTAACCGTCCATGCATCAGATGCATACAGACATCGCAAACGTCCTCGACGAAAATAAAATCCCGGGTTTGGTGTCCATCTAAATAATCATCCCTGTGAGACTTGAAAAGTTTCATCTTGCCAGTCTTATTTACCTGTCTGAAAGTGTGTAAAACAACAGAAGCCATTCTGTTTTTGTGATTTTCATTAGGTCCGTAAACATTGAAGAACTTAAGGCCTGCAAAGAAGTAAGGCGAGCGATCTTGCTGTATAGCCCATTTATCAAAATCGTTTTTCGAATCGCCATAAGGATTTAGCGGCATAAGTTTTTCCACCAATTCGTGGGAGTCGCTATATCCCAATGTTCCGTCTCCATAAGTAGCTGCCGAGCTTGCGTAAATCAATGCGATACCGTATTCGACGCACAGGTTCCACATCTCTTTTGAGTAGTTGAGATTTAACTCGTTAAATATCTCAACGCTATTTTCTGTTGTATCTGTTCTAGCTCCCATATGGAAGATGAACTGCACCTGGTTTTCATTTCTTTTAAGCCAAATAGGGAAATCTTTTCTATCGACTAATTCTGAGTAATTTAATTTCGAGTAATTGGTTAGTTTATCTTTCCTTGAAAAGTCATCTACAAGAACTAAGTCATTGTATTTGTCTTGGTTAAGCCTATTAACTAACCTGCTTCCAATAAATCCAGCTGCACCTGTTACAATTATCATGGTTGTAAAGGTATAACCGCTACCTTTGTCGTCAGCTATGCCTAATACATCTATGAGTAAAAAATTAGTTTATATCACCCGCAGATCTTGCTTTAATGCCGCTCACAAGCTTTGGAATGAGCATTGGAGCAGTGAGAAAAATCATGAAGTTTTCGGTAAGTGTGCAAATGAAAATTGGCACGGCCATAACTTTTATTTATTCGTTACGGTTAAAGGATATCCAGATCCAGATACGGGCTATTCAATTAATTTCAGTGCGCTTAAAGCTATTTTAAAAGAGTATGTTGAGGATGAGATTGATCATAAAAATCTAAATTTGGATGTTCCTTGGATGGAAGGCCAATTGACAACAATGGAAAACCTCATTGTTGCTATTTGGGATAGGATAAAAAAACCTATCAAGGACAGTGGTTGTGAACTTCACGCTCTTAAATTGTGTGAGTCTGAAAATAATTACGCTGAATATTTCGGTGGAGAATAAACATATAATTTTTAATGGCACTTTATAATCGCGTTGAACAGTACGATGAGAAAGCAATCTCTAGTATTTCCGAGAAGTATAGATCTATACTTGGAGAAATAGGAGAGGATGTTAATAGAGAGGGGCTCATAAAAACGCCTGAACGAGTGGCTAAAGCTCTCGCATTTATGACATCAGGTATGGACTCTGTACCATCAGATATTCTTAAGTCATCAATTTTTACAGAGGATAACGACGAAATGGTACTCGTCAGAAATATTGAAATATTTAGCTTATGTGAACATCATATGCTACCTTTTTTTGGTAAAGCACACGTAGCTTATATACCCAATGGAAAAATTGTGGGACTTAGTAAAATCCCACGCATAGTAGATTCATTTGCAAGGAGACTGCAAGTTCAAGAACGACTCACGGAACAAATTAGAGATTGTATTAATGACACACTTGAACCTCGAGGCGTTGCCGTTGTAATAGAAGCCCAACATCTATGTATGCAAATGCGAGGTGTTGAAAAACAAGGTTGTGTTACCACAACAAGTGCTTTTACTGGAGCGTTCCTTGATGACCCTAAGACAAGAAAAGAATTCATTAGTTTAATAGACAGAAGTTAATAATCATGAACACAAATAAACCGCCTTTACGTTTCGATAGTGTATCAGATTCTGCCACGGGTGATATAGCAAAAAACTTTGTAGCTAATGTTTTTTCTTGGATGACGATTGGTTTACTGCTCACAGCATTCGTTGCTGGGTATTCAGCTTCTTCTGGATTGTATCTTCAACTTGTGGGGTCTGGTGGACTTATGAGTTGGGTTATTCTTCTTGCTCCTTTTGCCTTTATCATAGCAATGAACGCAGGCCTACAGAAATACAGTGCTACAACTCTAACTATTTTATTTCTTGCGTTTTCTGCAACAATGGGGATATCATTAGGCTCAGTTTTTCTGATGTACTCTATCGGTTCTATAACACAAGTATTCGTTATTACAGCAGGAACTTTTGCAGTCATGGCATTCGTTGGTTACACAACGACCATGGACCTCAGTAAATTTGGATCACTATTATTTATGGCTTTAATCGGTATTATTATAGCCTCGATAGTAAATTGGTTTATGCAAAGCGGGATGATGGATTTCATCATTAGCATTGTGGGAGTTCTTGTGTTTACAGGTCTTGTTGCATATGACACACAAAGAATCAGGCGAATAGGAGCAGGTGTGGAATATGGGTCTGCTGGAGCGACTAAGCTCGCCATTCTTGCGGCAGTATCTCTATACCTTAATTTCGTAAATTTATTTCTATTTCTTCTACGTTTATTAGGAAATAGACGTTAAAGAACCATTACTTTTTTGCCCGCAACATTGACGTTGTTTACTTCGATATTTAAAAGGTAGGCGCCAGACGGGAGAGAGGCGGCGTTGAAGAATAGCTTGGTTTCTCCAGAGGGGAGTAGCCCCTCGTGAATAACCTCTACTGTACGACCTAATGCGTCACGCAGAACTACAATTACTTCACGAGATTCAGACATGATCACAGGGACACATGTTATTGCTGAAGCGGGATTGGGATAGACCTCGGCGAATTTCCCAGCTACAATAGGGTCCAGTTCGAAAATACCATCGGGAGTAATCTCCCCTACGTGGAATTTCCACCAACCGAGTGGAGCGGGCATGGGACGTGAACCAGTTTTCCCTGAGTTAGCTTCTCCACTGACGTAATAGAATACGTCTGTACCTTCTGGCATAGCAGGAATTTCAGCAGTAAAGTCTTCGCCATTCATATCGGTAGATTCTACCATTGTGACTTCTGTCCAGGGTTCGGTGGGTGATGTGGTGTAGTAAAGTTTGGCTTCAGAAATACCCGACCTGTGACTCAAGTATGCATCTATAACATATGCGTCCGTAGTGTTTTCAGTATCTGAGAGCGGAAGGTGGCTGATTAATAGAGGGTCTGCCACAGCTACCGAGTGTGTGATACAGTGAATCGCACCGCTTAATGAGATAATTTCGTTTCCTGAATCATCACAATCAATTCCTACAATTTCATATCCCGGCATGGTTTCCTCCCAAATCCTAATAGCAGTTGTATCGTACTGCTCATAATAAGTGGGTAGTAGTATTTTATTATTTACAAAAACGGCATTGCTATAAGTCTCATACCACCCCCCAGTATTTGGATATCCAAACCCTAATTCAGGAGGACTAGGAATTCGAACAATGTTGAAAGGCGTACCCCATTTGGTAGTATAATTCGAAAGAACATAATCGAGATTAGCATTTATCTGAGGCCCATCGGCTACCCCCTCAGGATACTCAGAAACCATAAGAGTACTCTCGTTAAGTAACTTCATATGCATATCGATGTGGTGAATGCCGTCATACGGTAAAGTGGGCATTGTGATAAATGTATCTATTCCCATAAAGGCTTCAAAAATTCCCTCAATTTCAGTAGGAGTGTGATTTGGGAACGTGGTCCACCAATTCGACCCACCATTGTTTTCATTATGTACGAGCTCAGACTCAAAGGCAGTTCCAAATCCATCACTCATGAAATTCCCTCCTGTGTTCATTAAATCATAGGGTTCAGCTGTTGTAGTGTAAACATCAATATCTAAATGTTCACCAAGCGCATCTGGCACAACGTCATCATCTGGTCGAGGTCTGTTGTACATCCAATCAACTAAGATTCTATCGTCATTCCATGAACCATAAACTGTGTTAGCTCCATAATCCCTAATCCAAATGGTGTTCAAATCTTGTTCGATAATATCCACGTTATCTAGGTTTAAACCTTCACCACAAGAACTGCCAGTTAAATAGTTGCTTGTAGAATTAGGATTTTCCGTGAAAATTATTACACGACATTCGCTGATAGATGCTGACACTATTTGCTTCAAGATGCATGGAAATCCTTCCCAGGCAATTGTGAGTGCTTCAATTTCTTCCCATTCTGCTGCCGCCCTGAGGTTAGTAAATGGGGGAGGAGTTTCTATTCCTCGAGCTAAGACTGGAGCTAATCCTTTGCTTTCTATGATAGCTCTTTCTTCAACTCCCACATCATTAGACCAAACCTTACCCAATTCTTGCGCTCCAACCTCAACGATTGTCAGGCTCATAAAGAGTATCAAAACCCCTTTATTAATGAAGTTGTTAATCATATATTCTATTTATTTTCTTGTAAGATTTCATTGATTACAGAATAGGATAGCTTATGAGTACCATTTGGTTTATGACTAATCACGTTTAATCCCAATTCCCTAAGACCCTCCACCTCTTTTTCATGAATATCAAGAGAATAATACTCATCATCTTTAGGTCGTACAATGTGAATTTCGCTGATCCGCTTATCTAACCGTGGCTTCAGCTGATTCCACTCCGCTGGCAATGTCCCGGAAGAGAAAATCACTTTATCCACTTTCATTCCATCATCTAACCACCTAGCTGCAGTAGCCACTCCTTGCGAGAAACCAATTAACGTAACAGATACCGATTCGTCAATATCGAGACTACTCCACCATTTATTTAAGTAGGTGAGGTGATCATTAATTTCACTCGCTCTATCGTCCCTAGTCATCCAAGACGCACCAATCTTTCCATCAAATCCCTTCACGTAAAACCGACTTAGTCCCTCTGGCGCGCATATCGACCTCCCTTCTCTCTCTAATCCCCGTAGTCCATTAAGCATATACGCTGGGTGCTGCCCATACCCGTGCAAAACTATGATCACTTCTTTCCCACTTTGTGGAATCTCCCCAATATGAAACCATCTCGCCTTCCTTGCAATCTCGATCGAGTGCTCAATAATATTTTCAGGAAGTGGATATTTCAATCTGGGATCCATTTTAATTTCTAATAACTAATTTCTAACACAGTAGTCTCGAATGCAGAACAAAAAACAGAATCAACCACCTCAACATCGTCTTCATAAGATTGATTAATAAATAAATATGGCATCCATTTGTCGCCAGGTAAAGAGCAATTGATTTCATCATTAACCTTGGGTCCTTCAAAGACAAACCAATCATTTCCACAATCAGTTAACTGCCCGAAATCTCCAAGCATTCTAATTCTAACCTTATCGTTCTTATATGAGGGGAATGAGTTTATAATTTTAATTTTTAATTGTGCTTTAGGCGTCGCCTCCAGATCTAGATGAATTGGAATGTCTGGAGTAAAAACTTCTGGATCGATATTTTCAACAATCGCAAACCAACCATCTGATGTTACTTCTAATTTATACTCTAAAGCATTTTTTCTCGGAAAACTAATTGAAAAAAACCCAGATTCATCTGTTGTAGTTTCCCCAGCAGTCTCAAAAAATCCATTTAAAACTCCATTTTCAAGAATTTGTTCTTGGAGTTCAATTTCAAACCCTATACATGGCAAATTGGTTGATTGTTCACTCACGACACCTTCAATGATGTATGTATTTGCGCAATCTTCTCTACAACATCCAGAGAATATAGATATAACTATTAGAAAAGAGAAGAATCGCACACTCATAAAACACTGAGTTTAGCAAACTTTAGTAGTAATTGCTTTGTACCCACTGAAGGGAAGAAAATAGTGGCCTTCACATTGGGTTCATCACCTTCTATTTTTACAACTTTCCCCTTACCAAATTTAGCGTGCTGCACTGTATTGCCCTCTGAAAGTTTACGAGATTCTGAGGTGGAATTATTGCTGACGCTATTAGAATCAAATTTTATTGTGGGCTCGCTAGAGTCAGAAACCTTTGTGAGATTTCTCCCTCCAATAGTGGGTTTATATGCATTCTTGTCCTTTTTTTCCCCGCTTAATGATGGGCTGTGGCTCGTCATTGTTCTGTAAATATTCCCATCATTAGATAAGTTGCCATCCCCTTTTGAGCTCCATCCACGTGTTTTATAATTTCCTATACTTCCCGAAGGTCGGATGATATACTGCTCATCAATTTCATTGAGGAAACGGCTTGGATCGCCATGATGCATTTGGCCCCACTTAAAACGAGATGTTGCATAAGATAAAACACAACTTTGCTCAGCTCTAGTCAATGCAACATAGAATAGCCTACGCTCCTCCTCCATATCAGCTCTCGACTCCATTGACCTTTGGCTAGGAAATAGATTTTCTTCAAGCCCAACAATATGTACGTGTTTAAACTCAAGTCCCTTCGATGCATGAATGGTCATAAGGGAAACCTTATTCGTATCGTCATCATCGTTGTCTGCATCTGTTAGTAGTGCAACATCAAGTAGGAATTCAGATAGAGTTCTTATAGCCCCTGGGTTTTCAAAGTCTTCTTGCTCGCTAAATGACTGCAATCCATTAAGAAGCTCTTGAATATTGTCATAACGAGCTACCCCTTCAGGAGATTTGTCAGTGTATAGTTGGTGAACTAAACCTGTTCGTTTTGCAATTTGTAACCCAAGAGCATGGGCAGTCAATCCAGATAACTCAGCAGCAAACCCAGTCATCATTTCAGTGAAACTCTGAATCTTTGTCCAAGCCGCTTTCTTGATTGTCTGAGGCTGTTCACCTAATGTCATCAGGTCATAAACCCCCATATCCCTTTTTTCAGCCTCTGCGAATAATCTATCTAATGTAGTATTTCCTATTCCTCGTGCTGGGTAATTAATAATGCGTCTAAGCGCTTCGTCATCTCTAGGATTTGCAGTCAGTCTGAAGTACGCAATTAAATCCTTTATTTCCTTTCTTTGGTAAAAGCTCAGACCGCCATAGATGCGGTATGGTATATTAATTTTCCTCAAGCTCTCTTCGAATGACCTTGATTGGGCATTCGTCCTGTATAAAATGGCAAAATCTCCGTAATCTGAACCAGCTCTTCCACGCATTTCGTAAATGCTATCTGCCACGAATCGCCCTTCATAGTTGTCGCTGGCCGCCTTGTGAATTTTTATTTTCTCTCCTTCAGAGTTAGAAGTCCAAACATCTTTTTTTATTTGGTCCTTATTAGCTGCAATCACCGAATTAGCAGCGTTCACTATGACCTTTGTCGACCTGTAATTTTGCTCTAATTTATATGTCTTAGTATCGGGGTAATCTTTCTTGAAATTAAGTATATTTTGAATACTCGCCCCTCTAAAGCCATATATTGATTGCGCATCATCACCCACTACACAGATATTCTCATGCGCAGCAGCAAGCTGTTTTATTATAAGGTACTGTGCATAATTCGTATCCTGATATTCATCTACTAATATGTACTTAAATCTATGTTGGTACTTATTTAGTAAATCGGGAAAATCGCGAAGCAAGACATTCATTTTATAAAGTAGATCGTCAAAATCCATCGCTCCTGCTCTCATGCAACGATTTTCATAAACCTTAAATATCTTTGAAATAAATGGCTTGCCTGATTGCCTATCTTCAGCCTGAATCTCGGCATGATTTAAATAATCCTCGGAATTAAGTAAATTGTTTTTCGCTCCAGAAATACGTTTTGCAACTGATGCAGTTTTATACTCCTTATCATCCAATTTGAGCCCTTTAATAATGTCTTTAATTAATGCTCTAGAATCTTGGCTATCGTAAATAGTGAAGTTATGTGGATAATTAATTCGATCACTCTCAACCCTCAAAATCCTAGCGAAAACGCTGTGAAAGGTACCCATCATTAGGTTTCTCGCCTCTTCATGTCCAACAACTCTACCCACCCTTTCCTTCATTTCTTTAGCCGCTTTATTTGTAAAAGTCAGCGCCAAAATAGAAAACGGATCAACCCCTTTATTCATCAATTGAGCAATTCGGTAGGTAAGCACACGTGTCTTGCCGCTTCCCGCGCCTGCTATGACCATCATGGGGCCATTAATGTGTTCCGCAGCTTCCCTTTGGGGCTTGTTCAATTCGTCTAAAAAATCCACTAAGCAAAGTTAAGACGTTGTGTATTTACTTCAATACAAACTCTGGTTTATCATTTTGATGTAAAAAACATCCAATAGTTGTTGAGAATTATAAGTAATGTCATACTTTTGCACCCCCATTAAAATTTGGGAATATCTTTTTTATGCCCATTAGAAAACGTTATCAGCTAATATGCCTACAATACAGCAGCTAATACGCAAGGGCCGGTATACAAAGCCGGTGACAAGCAAGTCCGCAGCACTTGACTCATGCCCACAAAGACGTGGAGTATGTGTTCGTGTATATACAACTACG
>JABISU010000026.1 GCA_018700255.1 Flavobacteriales bacterium
GGGATTTCCTTTTTCTCAATAGTTTTAGTTTTTATACCCTCAGTATTTCTCTGAAACCAACCCATGCTCTTTGTTTTTTGCAAATCTAATACTGTTAGAACGGATGACCTAAACCTAAATGAATAAGGACGTAACTTGTGGGCGGTATAAATCTGATCACCTCTTTGATGTTGACAAAAAACGAAAGAAATTCCATTAAAGCACTTCGACACCGAGAAAACCGCAGGGTTGAAAAACTTATGGTTGTGGAGGGAAATAAGGGCGTTGAGGAATTGCTTAATAGTGCGTTTGAGACTTTACGCATTTACGTAACAAGTGGTGTTGAATTTAGTGTCATTAAAATGCTTGCTAAAAAAAAAGAGGTCGTAATAATTGATGTGAGTTCGAAAGACATGCAGATTATGTCGAGTTTAAAAACTGCACCTGGTGTACTTGCTGTTGGGAAGATTGAGGAGATAGATTCTTCAGCTGTTGTCGAAAAGATGAAGAATAAGGACAATAACGGCATTGGGACAATTCTTATTTTAGATGACTTGGCTGATCCAGGCAATGTTGGAACTTTGATAAGAACTGCAGACTGGTTTGGTTTATCAGGTGTTATTTGCTCACCTAAGACTGTCGATGTTTGGAACTCTAAAACAATACAATCTTCAATGGGGTCAGTATTTAAAATCCCTATTTGCATTGCAGACCCTGTTGAAGTATTGAAGGAGTTTAAACTTAAGGCAGTTACATTAGACACTAACGGAGAGAACTTATATCATTCCGATTTTTTCCCGGAGGCATTAGTTATCGGATCGGAATCTCATGGTGTAAGTGAAGATTTAGCCTCAGTCTGTAATAAATCATGGGCTATTCCTGGAAGTGGGATTACCGAATCATTAAATGCGGCTATTGCAGGAGCAATTGTCACCGCTGAGCTTGCCCGTAGAAGCTCTATTAAAAAGATTTAGTTTCTAAAGAAACCTTATATTTAGCTAAGAGAGGTTGCACCATTATTTCGCAAAAAGTTTTTTGTATTTTTTCTTTGCTGGCAATATTTGTCCCAACCTCTTCGACAACCTTGTCAATTCTATTTGAAAACAAAGTTCTGTCTTCATCTGTCACTTTAATTTCTGAGGCACATCCCACAAGTTCTTCAAGCCCCAATCTGTCAGCGGCAATAACTTGGTTAGGGAAGATCTTGTATCCGGTGTAGATAGCTCTATCGACAAGTTCCGCGATTGCCCTTTCAGTCCGTTTTCCCTCAACTTCTTTCCAAGGAATAGTCTTGCAAAATTCTAAATGAATTCTACCCTTCCAGCCTGTCATTCCGCTTGCCATACTCATCTCATCTTCACCTGGCTCTTTTAAATACTCCCCTTCATTTTCTTTTATCAAAAGCTCTCTAACCTTCATGTAATCACAGGGGTCCCATTCATATGAAATGCTCACAGGCTTGACGTTAAGCTTCTCCCAAGCCTCCTTCCCTCCTTCCGAAATGAGCATTCTTATTAGAGCTGGAGAGGTGCTGTCCCTTCCATCCTTTGCCCTTCCTTCTTTTTGGGCTAGCCAAACAGAACTGCCGTTTTTCACAACATGCCTTATATAAGTTGCAACAAGAAGGCTACTCTCCCATCTTTCTCTAGGCCCTCCACCTCTTCTTACTATGAAACACCTGTTAAGTCTCACTAAATCTTCTAACCATTTATGTGAGAGCAAATTGTCTCCAATACCAATTTCAGTAGACGGAAAGCCACTTCCCATTCTAGCTACGTTTACTAACGATGGGTCCAAAACGATGTCTCTATGATTAGTAAGATGCAGAGTGGGAGATTCTAAATCTTTTTCAAAAGCCCCTGAACTATATCCTAGGGTGACACCATCAGTAGTTGATTCTATCAAGGCCTCTAAAAATGGATATGTTAAATCATCTTGAAAATCGCTAATGCTATCAACTTGGAGCATGTTTTTAGCTAAGTCTGCAGCATTCTCCTTACCTACTAAAGGAGCTAACAGCCCTGCGCAATCAATCACTTTAGCCAAACTAGTTGCAGCTTCAGCGGCTTCGTTGTCAAAAAAAGGCCTAATATTTTCGAATTGAGATTCTAACATTCGCGGCGGCAAAGATACCGCGAGTACCTTTGTCGACAATATGACTTTTGAAGAACTAAAAATTTCTAGGCAGTTTTTAAACGCAATTGATGATGCTGGGTTCAGTGAGCCAACACCGATTCAATGTAAAGCCATTCCGCCTATTAACGCAGGTCAAGATGTTGTAGGCGTAGCCCAAACTGGAACGGGTAAGACTGCAGCGTTTGTTCTTCCAATATTAATAAAGGTGAAATACGCTCAAGGCGATTCTCCAAGAGCTCTCGTATTAGTGCCCACTAAGGAATTAGTCATTCAAGTTCATGGCGTTTTTGAGTCATTAGCCACTTACACTGATATTAGATGCCTTGCTCTTTATGGCGGAGTTGGACCTAAAACACAGCTAGAACAAATCGCCAATGGTTGTGATATCATCATTGCTACTCCGGGAAGGTTTATGGACCTTTATTTGCGTAACGGAATTAATCCTAAAAAGATAAAGACTCTTGTCCTTGATGAGGCTGACCGTATGATGGATATGGGGTTTATGCCTCAGCTAAGGAATATTCTAGAAGTCATCCCTAACAAACGCCAAAATTTACTCTTTAGTGCAACTTTCCCTGAAAGAGTTGAAAAGCTAAGTGAGGAGTTTTTACTTTGGCCTACGAGAATAGAGACGACTCCTCAAGCAACACCTGTTGCAACTGTCATTCAATTAAAAACTGCTATACCTAATATTCGAACTAAACTTAATATGGTGAGTCACCTATTGACAGAAGTTTACCCCAACGATAGAGCATTGGTTTTTGTGAGAACCAAAGAACAAGCGGAGCAGATTTCTAAATTCCTTGAGCGTACTGTTTCTGGTGGAGTTCGTGGCTTACACAGCAACAAGGCCCAAAACTCTCGCCTTTATGCAATGTCCCTTTTTCGTGAGGGTGCTATCAGAGTTCTTGTCAGCACAGACGTGAGTAGCAGGGGTATAGATGTTCCTGAAACCAAGCTTGTAATAAATTGTACGGTTCCTAGAAA
>JABISU010000086.1 GCA_018700255.1 Flavobacteriales bacterium
CAATATTATTAATGCCCGACGGCAGTGAAGTCAGGCAGGCATCAACCCGTGATGGATTTGCCGTTCAATGGGCGGTAAAACAGGGGGTAAAATTAGCACTACTGACTGGAGGAAGTGAAAAAGCAGTCGCTTCAAGAATGGTGAAATTGGGGGTCGAAGAGGTTCACCTCAGATGTGAGGATAAATTTGAGTCGCTAAAAGCACTTTGCGAAAAGCTTCAAATCCCACTAGACAAGGTAGCTTACATGGGTGATGACATTCCTGATGTTGTGGCTATGAGGGAAGTGGGATTAGCTGCATGTCCTGAAGACGCCGTTGAAGAAGTGAGGAATATAGCTCACTACATTAGCCCAAAGAGGGGCGGAAAAGGTTGTGTCAGAGATTTATTGGAACAGGCGATGAGATTGAAAGGAGTTTGGTCTTCAGAAAAAGCACACAAATGGTGATAAAACGCACCTTATGTAATTGCACTCTTAACTAACTTCGCGCCGCAATGGATAAAAATACAATTATCGGGTTTGTACTCATGTTCACCCTATTAATGGGATACAACTGGTACACAGCTCCTACCCAGGAGGAATTAGCCCAAATGGAACTCGCTGAGGCTAAGGCGGAGGCGGACGCGGCTATTAAGGCTCAAGCACTTCAAGTTGATAATATTCAAGAGAATCGTCTAACCGAAGAGTTGATGTATGAAAACTCCTTGAGAAATATCGAGCTTGACTCTCTTGGGGGATTTGCTATTTCCGATGAGCTTCTCAAAAAGTACGGCCCTCTATCCCTTGCTGTGGTTGGTCAGGATCAAGAATACAGGTTGAAGTCCTCCGTTCTAGATTTAAAGTTAGATTCGCGTGGAGGGCTTCCGATTTCGGCAGTACTAACTGATGGCAATGTTCGCTCTAGGGATGGTGAAGCTATCGAGCTTTGGGATCCCAATAGGAGTTCTATGGATCTTTATTTCGACGTGCCTGGCACTGGTCGAATTAAGATGACAGATCTGTATTTCAAAAGTAAATCTCAAACAGATAGCACAATTTACCTGTCAGCAGAAAGTAAAGCGGGTAAAATTGAAGTAAGACACACTCTTGAAGGATATAAACTTGGCACGAAAATTACTTTTATAGGTCTTGATGGAATTGTGTTACCTGAGCAGAAATTAGTTTGGTCTGCAACTGGATTAAGGAATGAGAAAGGACTGGAGTGGGAAAGGCAGCACACTTCAATCTTTTACAAGGAAGAAGGACGTGGACGCGACTACCTGTCAGAAGGGCGATCGGACGAAGAAACTATTGAGTATAACTTGGAGTGGATCGCCTTTAAACAAGATTTTTTCTCTGCCATTGTTTCTGTTGATGGAGGATTTGAGAAAGGTGCAATATTGTCAAATCAACTATTCGAAGAAGACACCACTTCTACCCTTCTGTTTTCTGCCGAACTTCCTATGGTGGCTCAGTCTTTAGGCGGTACTATGGAGCACAACTTAAGCTTCTACTTTGGTCCTAATGACCTTGAACTTATTAATGCTACCGGATTAACTGAAGTGGGTAAAATAATCGACTATGGTTGGTGGATTTTCGGTTGGGTAAACAGAAATTTCATCTTACCACTTTACGACTACTTAAACGCCCGCTTTATGAGTGCGGGACTGATCATCCTAATAATTACTTTGATTATCAAAATGTTTCTCTTCCCTATTACTTGGAAGAACTTCGTGAGCTCGGCAAAAATGAAAATGCTTCGTCCTCAAATCGAGAAGATTAACGAGGAACACCCTGAGGATAAGATAGCTCGCCAACAGGCTACTATGGAACTTTACCGAAAGTCGGGAGTTAACCCCATGGCCGGTTGTCTACCCGCCTTACTTCAAATGCCTATTCTTTACGCTATGTTCCGCTTCTTCCCTGCGAACATAGACCTCAGGGGAAAGAGTTTTTTGTGGGCGGACGACCTTGCAGCATATGACAGTATAGTGGATCTACCCTTTGAAATACCTATGTATGGAGCTCATATAAGTGGATTCACTGTGCTTATGGCTATCTCGATTTTCTTCTACATGCGAATGACAACAGCTGGTCAGCCTCCGCAACCCAAGCAGGCCGGGATGCCTGATATGAAGATGATTCAGAACTTTATCCCATTCACGATGTTGTTCTTCTTTAATAAATTTGCTGCTGGCCTGAGTCTCTATTACTTAGCAGCTAACCTTGTTTCTATAGGCCAAATGCTCATCATCAAACGCTACTTTATAGACGAAGACAAAATTCTTGCTGAAATTGATGAGAACGTAAAGAATCCTAAGAAAAAATCAGCATTCCAGGAACGTCTAGCAGAAATGCAGAAAGAACAACAGAATAAAACGAAGAAATTAAAAGCTTCTAAGGGTAAAAAGGGTAAAAATAAAAAATGAGGGATTACGTAAAACATATCTCATTAATTGCTTTTGTCATCGCAAGTTTAACAGGATGTTCTGTGGAAAAAGAAATCCCCGAAACAACTACATCTACGTATATACCTCTAGAAATTTCCCTCGGACTTCAAAGAACGATGTGCTATGGCTCTTGCCCCTCTTTTGCTTTTGAAGTTTTAAATGATGGACAAGCTTTTCTTACAGTGGGTCAATTCACTGAAGAAGTGATAGGACGCCATTTAGACGAAGGCGATTATAAGTGTACAATTTCCGTAATCGAGATCAATAAAATCACGACTTATGCAGAAGCAAACGGATATCTTAAACTTAATGATAGATACGATGACAAGCGGGTAATGGATTTACCTGTTGTAATTTCTACAATAAACGGAAAAACTGTATTTAACAGATATAATGGCCCTGATCTCGATGAACTTTACTCTAAAATCGAAGAATTAATAAGCAAAGCAAATTGGATCGCTGAGCCTGAAACACAAAAGTAATTTTAAATAAAACCTACTAAAATGAAACATATTTATTCAATCGCATTAATTGCTTTAGCAACGGTTTTCTTCGCTCCTGTTTTTCAGGCGCAAGAAGGTATGTGGCTAATGCATACTCTTGAAGAAATCAATGAGGAGTCTATGCAAAACTCTGGATTTCGTTTAACTGCGGACGACATCTACGATATCAACAACGCTTCTATTAAAGATGCTATCATCCGCCTTAACGGGGGGAGTTGTACTGCTGAAGTAATTTCTTCACAAGGACTTGTTCTTACAAACCATCACTGTGCTTACGGTGCGATACAAGGTTTCAGTTCTCCTGAGAATGACTATCTAACAGATGGTTTTTTCGCTCTTAG
>JABISU010000024.1 GCA_018700255.1 Flavobacteriales bacterium
ATTTCCCCAAGACGAATTGGAATTTAAGGAAGTGGCTGTGGATTCCGGGACTTAGGTTTTTCGGGATTATGAAGATGACGATTCTGAGGCATGTAACAATAGTTTCTGGCACTGGCGTTGGGGGTGGTTCCTTGGTTTATGCGAATACGCTGCCTCGTCCTTCGAGTGCATTTTACAACTCTGGAAGTTGGGCTGGGCTTGTAGATTGGGAGGGAGAGCTAGACGAGCATTACAAGGAGGCGCTGAGGATGTTAGGGGCTACGAAGAACCCTCGGCTTTTTGACGCAGATAAAGCGTTGAAAGATTTAGCTGTGGAGATAGGCAAGGAGAAGGAATTTAGTCATCCCGATGTCGCAGTGTATTTCGGAGAGGCAGGGAGAGAAGTTGCGGACCCTTATTTTGATGGTGAGGGGCCTTCAAGAACTGGATGTGTACATTGTGGGGGGTGCATGACAGGGTGTAGGTATAATTCTAAAAACACACTTGACAAGAACTACCTGTATTTTGCTCAGAAGTTGGGAGCGGAGATTTTTGCGGAAAAGGAGGCTGTAGGAGTAGAGCCGATTAATGGGGGTGAAGGTGGAGATGGATATAAGATTTCATTGAAATCAAGTACTAAGATATTTGGAGGCAGAAGAGAGGTTAGCTCGAAAGGAGTTGTTTTTTCAGGGGGAGTGTTGGGAACAGTGAAGCTGCTTTTAAAATTGAAGTCTACGACTTTACCAGGTCTTTCAGAGATGGTGGGTGGAGATATACGTACGAATAACGAGACATTAATTAGTGTAAGTACACTACGAGACGACTTGGATATGTCAAAGGGAGTGGCTATAGGATCGATACTTCATACTGATGAAAATTCTCATTTGGAAGTGGTTAGGTACTCAGAGGGGTCGGGCTTTTGGAAACTGCTCCATCTACCTGTTTCACATGGTTCTAATGTTGTTGTAAGGCTATGGCGAATGACCGTTTCATTAATTAAGTCGCCATGGAGCTATTTGAAGATTTACGTGAGTAACGTTTGGTCTAAAAGCACTGCGGTACTTCTGTTTATGCAAACTTTAGACAGTACTTTGAAGTTTAAATTAGGACTTGCCGGTGGACTTGCGTCTTCAGTTTCTAAAGGATTAGCTCCAAGTCCCAATATCCCTGCTTCGAATGCTTTGACTCAGAAGTTTGGGGAAATAGTTAAAGGGAAATCAACTTCATTTGTACTAGAAACACTATCTGGAATTCCATCAACTGCTCACATACTAGGGGGGGCGGTAATGGCTTCAATACCTGAAAAAGGTGTTATTAATAAGGATAACGAGGTGTTCGGATATAAGAACATGTTCGTTGTGGACGGTTCCATGATTTCCTCTAATCCCGGTGTAAATCCATCGCTCACCATAACTGCTATTGCTGAGAGGTGTATGTCTCAGATATCTGATAAATAATCCATGAATTCTACTTTACGGCACTCTTAGATTTTATTTTTTTTGTGTTAAAGTGAAAAATACATTTGGGCAGAATTACGAGTTTATTGCTTAAATTTGCGTCCAGCTTAAGAATATCAGTATAATAGCTGAGTAAGTTATAAATATGAAAAGAAAATCTAGAAAAGCGCTTGATTGCAAGCTTGTAGGACCTAGCGAAATTGACCCTAGGTACTTTCGTTACGAGGTGACGATTCAAGAGGGTGATGGTGAGGTTTATAAAGCTCCGGCTTTCGGACTTGATATGCAGGATGCTTTAAGCAGACTTGTTTGGACTGAGCGCACTGAAAAGGTGACTAGATATGCTAATAAAAGGTCTTGGCTTCAGGTTATTCCGGTGATAAGTCTATTATGCGTTTTAGGTGTTTTTGCCTTTCAAGCCCAATCCCACGATAACCCTGCTTGGGTAATAGGTGGACTCGCTGCAGTTGGAGCTATTATAGGCCTTTCAATAATGTGGGGTCAGCACCTCAATAAGCAATAATTAAATAGGTTTTAATTTACGGTTTCTTTTTGCTAAATATGACATTAGTCTGACAGGCATTATCTAAGGTGTGGGGTATTTTTGCACCATGAACCTTCAATTCAGTTTTGAATCAAAATTTACCCCATCTTTTTTTGTGGTAGTGTCATTACTTTTTGCAAGTCTCTTCCCTGTAGTTTCTTCAGCCCAAACTTCAGTTTCAGGCCATATATTTTCTTCCACAGGTTCTCCGGTATTTGGAGCTAATATCTATTCTCATGCTTATGAACTTGGTGCCACAACAGACTCTTTAGGGTATTTTGTAATAGATGGTTTTCCGAAGCACTTAAATTCTTCTTCTTCGAAAATTATTCTTCACATTAGCATCATAGGTTTCAAGACTCAGATGGTAAATACATCTACAGGTAACAAAAGCTTAGTTGTTACTTTAGAGAATGATTTAATGGATCTTGATGAGGTGCTTATTGAGGCAGATAGATCACATTCTCAAAATACATGTCTTGTGAAAATTGCAACTATGACTGTAGAGCAACTTGACAGGTCCTCTTCCCCATCTCGAATTCAGGCTCTCTCTTCTGAACCAGGAGTGGATATGATTTCAATGGGCGGTGGGGTATTGAAACCAGTTATTCGTGGGTTGTCAGGACTTCGTGTTATCACTCTTCTTCGTGGTACTCGTATTGAAAGTCAAGCATGGGGAGCTGAACACGGCATATATATGCCTGAGCAGGGAGTGGATAGAGTCGAAATTATACGAGGTCCTAGCGCTCTCGCTTTCGGCGCTGATGCAATAGGAGGAGTGTTAAACTTCATTCCCGAAAACCCGCTTACGGAAATCGGCCGAAAATCTACAATTTCCCTCCGCGGATTTTCAGCATCTTCCGGACTCCAAACTTCCCTTGCTACAAAGAAGCGTTCACGCCACTCCCATCACGCCTTCAGTGGGGGATATAATTCACATGGCGATTACAGCCTCCCAGACGGCGCACTTGTCTCGAACTCATTTTACCGCCAATTTTTTGGTCAAGGATTTTGGGGTTATATAAGAGATTGGGGGAAAATTGACGGAGCATACTCCTCATCTTACAATACTGCGGGCCTACTCGGTAGCGAGGGGTACCAACAATCCGGAGATCACATTATAACTTCTAGCGCTACATTCTATTCAGACAGCTGGATTGTCAAGCCTTCCATTAGTTACCAACTCAACCACAGAAAAGAATTCGATTCTCCTCGCCAATCGAATGTGCCCCCCGACTCTCTTAGCTTACCTCCATCTTTAATTGAACCTGAACTTGACCTCGCTCTACGATCCTATAAATACGGTGCAACAGCTGTGAATGATGACGATTTATTAGATGTTACCATAGGGGTTTCTCGTGTTTCGACATCAAACGATAACGAATTGACGGATGCACCTTTCATCCCCGACGCTTCTATCAACGAGTCAGGCGCTTTTGCTTTTTCTAGCTATCATATAGGTGATTTACTCTTACAGGCAGGATCTCGCTTAGATTACGTTTCCATAGTTGTGCCAGGACAGTTTGAAAGAACGTTTTCGAATCCTTCATATTCATTAGGAGCTGTTTATACGATTAACCCTCAATCAGATTTACGTTTAAGCTACTCTCGTGGAAATAGAGTCCCTGGCTTATCAGAGTTAGCTGCAGATGGTATTCATCACGGAGCGTATAGATATGAAATAGGTGATTCTAATCTCGACTCTGAGGCTAGTCGCAACTTCGATTTTGCATATAGCTTAAACTCTACATCGATCTCTTTAGAAGCATCGATATTCAGAAACACGATAAATAACTTCATTCATTTATCTTCGACGGAGGTTGAAATAGAAGGCTTTTCAGTCTACCAGTTTGCTGCTTCGACAGCGGTTCTTTCGGGAGCGGAGATGTCGTTAAGTGTTTCTCCCAAATTAATTCCTGGCCTTAGTTTTAATTCAGCGTTGTCATACATCGTGGGTAATATTGAAGACGATGCTATCCCTTTTATCCCACCTACAAACTTGAGGACAACAATTTCTTGGAAATCTGAATCTGGTTTACACGCTTCAGTATCTTCTCTTTTAGTTGATAGAGCATCTTCTATAGAATTTTCGAGCCCAGGATATTCAGTTTTAGATTTTACTGCGGGTTCTGTTATTTCAGAACGTCTTACTTGGGGAGTGGCATGCTCTAATATTCTCAACACGAGTTATATACCACATCTTTCACTTACTAGGGAGTTAGGGATTGCTATGCCATGTAGAAATCACGTTTTCTAAATGCTCCAAATAGCAATTTTATAAGGAAAGGTTTTTTCCTAGACCTACATTACCAAGGTTGCTTATAGGTATTGCAACTGACATCTTGCAATAATATAAGAAGGTCTACAGTGCTACGGAATCTC
>JABISU010000156.1 GCA_018700255.1 Flavobacteriales bacterium
CTTTGGGGGTGGAGGAGGAACGATTCTGCCAGAGGAGATTGCAGAGCTACAAGATTATGGTATTGAGCGCATTTATCATCCTGACGATGGTCGTGAAATGGGATTGCAGGGGATGATTAATGACTTAGTAGAGAGATCTGATTATAAAACAGTTCCTTCAATCAATGATCTTGAAGGAGCCCTAGAAAGATTAGGAGAAAGAAACATACGGGATATCGCTCGCTCTATCACTGCTGCGGAAAATGACGCGGAGGCATTTGCTGTGGAATTTACCTCAATTTACCCAGAATTACCAGATATTCCCGTTTTGGGAATCACCGGAACCGGGGGGTCTGGGAAATCTTCCATGGTCGATGAACTCGTTAGAAGATTTCTTGCAGATTTACCTGATAAACGAATTGCACTAGTTTCTGTTGACCCTTCGAAACGCAAAACTGGCGGGGCTTTATTAGGTGACAGAATCCGCATGAACTCCATTAATAATGAAAGAGTTTACATGCGCTCTCTGGCGACTCGTCAGTCGAATTTGGCTTTATCCAAACACGTGTCGGAAGCGTTAAATGTGTTAAAGGCTGCTAAGTTTGATCTCATTATTTTAGAAACTTCAGGTATAGGCCAAAGCGATACCGAAATTATGGAACACAGCGATGTGGCACTCTATATAATGACTCCCGAATTCGGTGCCGCTACACAGCTAGAGAAAATTGACATGCTAGACTTCGCCGATGTCGTGGCAATTAACAAATCGGACAAACGAGGGGCGCAGGATGCTATTCGCGATGTGCGAAAACAGTTTAAGCGAAACCACGATCTTTGGGAAGCTAAGGATGACGAACTACCAATTTTCAGTACTATCGCATCTCAGTTTAACGACCCCGGGACTAACGAGCTCTACTTGAAATTAATGGAAGAGATCGTGAAGAAAACTGGAGCTGAACTTTCGAGCGTTTCAGAAAATTATAGCACGGGTGAAAAAAGTGAGAAGATCTTCATCATCCCTCCCGCTAGAGTGAGATACCTAAGTGAGATCGCCGAGGCTAACAGAGCATATGACAAGTGGGCGGCGAAACAAGCTGCTGTAGCGGGTCGCCTTCAAGCACTTCAGGACTCTGCTTCTGAATTTTTAGGTGACGCTGAAACTCAAGCTGCCGTTGAAGCTAAGGCACAAGAAGTAAGGCTTGAGATGGACTCTAAAATGCTTGCATGGCTAGAGGATTGGCCTTCACTAAAAGCTCGTTACTCTGATGAAGTCTTTAGTTATGAAGTACGAGGAAAAGAAATCCAAATATCTACTAGCCGAACTTCACTTTCAAAAAAGAGGGTATCTAAAGTAGCACTCCCCACTTACACGGGTTGGAGCGACCTTGTTAAATACGCTGCACAAGAAAATCTTCCCGGATCGTTTCCGTACACGGCAGGGATATACCCTTTCAAACGTACAGGTGAGGATCCCACGAGAATGTTCGCCGGAGAAGGTGGACCGGAACGTACTAACAAGCGATTCCACTACGTCTCTTTAGGTATGCCCGCTAAGAGGCTCTCAACCGCTTTCGATTCTGTGACTCTATACGGGAACGATCCTGCCGAACGTCCTGATATATATGGTAAAATTGGAAATGCTGGAGTGAGTATCTGCAGTTTAGACGATGCGAAAAAGCTGTACAGTGGTTTCGACCTTTGCTCAGCCACGACAAGTGTCTCTATGACCATCAATGGCCCTGCACCTATGGTACTCGCTTTTTTCCTTAACGCTGCAATAGACCAAACCTGCGAGAAATTCATACGCGAAAACAACTTAGATTCTAAAGTAGAAAAAGTACTTAGAGCCAAATGGGACGACAATGGGTTAGAACGCCCTCAATACGAAGGCAAACTTCCAGAGGGAAATAACGGACTAGGCCTCATGCTCCTTGGATGTACCGGAGATGATATTCTGGATGCGAAAACCTATGCTCGTCTCAAAGCCGAGGCATTAACGTCGGTCAGAGGTACTGTTCAAGCAGACATTCTCAAGGAAGACCAAGCTCAGAACACGTGTATATTCTCTACTGAGTTCGCCCTAAGACTGATGGGCGATGTTCAGCACTACTTTATCAATCAGAAAGTTAGGAATTTTTATTCTGTTTCCATAAGTGGATACCACATTGCAGAAGCCGGAGCAAACCCTATCACTCAGCTTGCCTTTACTTTAGCAAACGGATTTACCTATGTTGAGTATTACCTAAGCAGAGGAATGGACATTAATGCTTTTGGGCCTAATCTCAGTTTCTTCTTCTCTAACGGAGTAGATCCGGAGTATGCTGTGATCGGTAGAGTGGCAAGGAAGATTTGGGCGAAAGCTATGAGAGAGAAATACGAGGCGTCGCCAAGAGCGCAGATGATGAAGTACCACATCCAAACTTCAGGGCGCTCACTACACGCACAGGAAATAGACTTCAACGACATCCGTACCACATTGCAGGCGTTATACGCGATCTACGACAACTGCAACTCGTTACATACTAACGCATATGACGAAGCTATCACAACTCCTACTGAGGAGTCAGTTAGACGCGCCATGGCAATTCAGTTAATCATCAACAAGGAGTTAGGACTTGCTATGAACGAAAATCCTATGCAAGGATCCTACATCATGGAAGAACTCACTGACCTTGTAGAGGAAGCAGTTCTATTAGAGTTCGACCGCATCACAGAACGAGGAGGTGTTTTAGGGGCGATGGAAACGATGTACCAGAGATCTAAAATTCAAGAAGAAAGTCTGTATTACGAGACGCTTAAACATTCTGGCGAATATGAAATAATAGGAGTAAATACGTTCCTTAGTAAAAAAGGTTCTCCTACAATCATTCCAGGCGAAGTTATCCGTGCTACAGAAGAAGAAAAACAAATTCAACTTCGCAATCTGAAGAACTTACACAAAGCAACTGGATCGAAAGCAACTGAAGCTATTTCTAAAATCCAAGACGCAGCTGTGTCTGGAGGTAACATTTTTGAGGAGATCATAGAAGCTGGAAAAGTTGCTTCTTTAGGTGAAATTACCAATGCTATGTTCCAAGTTGGTGGGGCGTACCGAAGAAATATGTAAGTAAGTTACTTACGAATGAAAATACTTAGAAAGATATTTAGCTTAATTATTGGAATAATAGTTGGCGGTCTTGTGAGCTTTTTTTTTGAAAGACTCGGCCATGAAAACCTGTCTATATACAAAGATGTTCCTGACATGAATGAGGTGGAAGCCTTTGCTGCATTTATCTCAAATTTACCCGTTAGCGCTTTCTTAATTTTACTTTTCGCTCACTCGATTGGGACTATGATCGCGGGATTTATAGCTACGCTTTTTGCAGGAGAGACTCGCCCCATAACAGCAACTGCAGTAGGTGCAATTATGCTGTGCTTAGCGATTATAAATTTAATTTCGATAACATCTCACCCAGTTTGGTTTAAGGTAGCAGAAGTAATTATTTATATCCCTTCAGCCATTTTAGGTTTTCGAATATTACTTAAGACTAAAGAAATTCTCAAACAACATCCTACCTCACAACAGTAATGTAACCTCTAAAAGTTGAGGAAGTTAAATCGTGAGATCCAAATGCAGTAACTGAGTACATGTAAACTCCGTCAGGGACGAAGTGTGCACCTACATTTAAGTTATTTTGACCTATCCAAGGCGTATCTGGATTCGTTGTTTCAAAAACAACTTCTCCCCAACGGTTAAGCACTGTAAAACGATACTGCTCGGATGTGAAGCCTTGGCCTAAAGGAAGAAAACTATCGTTTACACCGTCATTATCAGGAGTGAATGCGTTAGGTATAAAAAGTCTAAATTCCACCTCCTTAAAGTATGCAACTACATTTTCGTAAGGGACTCCTTCCAAGTTGAGAGCCATATTGGGACTCATTTCGCTTGGGGAGGGTTCTGTAACTAGGACTTCCCATCTATCAAACTCCCATTGATCTGCAGGAGACGCCTTGAAAATGAGTGGACCATCTATTACTAGTCCAGAAGTCCAATAATCATCTACATAAGCTGTGTTTACGACTGTTACAGCCCCTGAGCCCTCGGGCCTCACCTCGACTTCTAATTCAGTATGCTCAATGTAAATGAAAGTTGCCGTTACCATTCCGGGCTGGACTACTTGAAGATTTGCATCAGCTGAAATCATATCTGGGTCGATAGCATTCATATCATTGGATGTAGTCCAATGAGAAAACTCCCACCATTGATTTAATGGCACAGCTTGCATGGAATGACCACTAACTGTAAGAGTTTGTATTGAGGGATAATCCGTAATTAACACCCCGTCTAAGACAATTGACCCTGCTCCTGCAGGATCAACATTGAAGGTGATATCTTCAGGCGGCACAGGGATTCCGAAATGAGCTACTATTGTAATATCGCCTTCTAAATCTACCTCCCACTCTATATTAGATGGATCAGCAAGAGGTGCAGAACCAGCCGTAATTTCCCAAAACAAAAACTGTACTCCGTAATTTTCTTCTGCCGTAAGAGTTATCGGCAGTTCCTCGAAATAAAATCCACTAAATGGACTTTCTGCAGGCGTAATATCTACTGTATTTATTTGAACATCACCCTGACCTACAATTTCAAGTGTGAGCGTTACGGGGGTTACATCGTAACAGTCTTCCATACCTGAAAGAAGTTCTGACTCACAACGATCATCAATAAAATCTCTGAGCTCTTGCAGCTCAAATTGCCAACCAGCAACATTACCTCCCCATCTAACACATTGTCTTGGCATTTCAGGCTCTATCACAAGAACCATACTGTCAAGAACAGAGTGCATATAATCACATGTGAAATAGGTGTTCCCCAGATCAGCCCAACGATTAACATATGTAGCATAAAATGTTTCGTTATCAAGTAAAGCATTTAGAACAGGAATATGTCCCTGCCCCCCTACATCTCCCATTGCTTCCGGATTACACGGGTCTGCTGTAGCTCCTGTATCTGGCACTCCTGTATAATTAATGTAATGTCCGAAAGTGGCATCCATATCCCAAAGCGCATATCTCCATCTCTTAGCATCACCATCAGGATGTCTCCCCCTCCACCAAGCTGTATTCCAGTTAAGCCAATCCATACATACGACATAACTGTTAAGTACGAAATAGTCTATCAAGCTAAGTGGGTGAAGTTGTGTTGCGACGTAATCGTAATTAGCCGCATCAGTCATATCCTGGCTTGTTACGAAGTTTACCAAAGTATACCAATCATTTCCAGAACCATATTCCTCCCAAGTGCCTCCCCAAGTTTTTAAGAAGTCAACGAAATGTCTAGGTTGGTCATAGTACTTCGTTGTAAAATCGATATCATCTACTTTCTCACGGTAATCATAAACTCCCCAATACAGGCCATTTAAATAAACGATGCAGCTCTCTGAAGTACGCTCATCTAATTTCAGACCCGCTTTGTGACTCAAGGTATGAACATATGAATCTCTTATGTGGGCACCCGGTTCGAATGGGTAATTGTCATTCGCGGCTGCTTTAAAAATTATTCTTTGAAACTTGTTACGGTCCTTTATCGCGAAAAGCTGAGCTTCGATGGCGTAATCGTAACCCATTTGGTCTCTAGTAACGTAGTCAAACCCCCGTTGTCCGTATGCATTGGAATCATTACCATGCTCGTTACTATCGCCAGTAGCTTCAACCCTAAACGATCCATTAGCATTGAAAAACTCGATGTGCATCGGCTCATCTCCTCCTCCACCCCATCCTCCTGGCCATGAACCATCCTCCTGACCATTTCCACTTACTGAAACCACAGAAATCGTGTGCGAATCGGCTCCAGTAAAATAAGTGTTCGTTGCAATGTAGCTAGGTGCATTTACTCCCGATAGATCAAACGATATAGCTCTAAGAACAGTCGTTGTAGAAACATTTATTGCTCCCGTGTAAAGTGTGCTGAAAGCACCCGGAGCGTATCCGTCTGTTGTGTACCTCACTTCACATCCCACAGGAACGTCAATAGAAACGTTGAGACCACCGGCGTAAAACCCAGCTTCGTCGCTGAACACAGGTGTAGTGGCATATCCCGAGAACATGTCTGCCCCATTCGCCGCTTCGGGTGTGGGATTAGTACATATAGACCAAAGAGCTCCCCCGTCAGTGTTTCTAGCCCAACTGTGATCCGCCTGCGTAGTACTAATGCTTGAAACAAAAACATACTCCTCTAATATAGCCCCACTAGGATCACTAAATACCATTGCCTCACCCTCACATTGGTTCACTTTGAAGTTCGTATTCAGATTACCCCCAATATACAGATTAGGCAGAAGTTCACCTTCTCCAGAGCACATCACAAGTAGATACCCACCCGCGGGAACAAAAGTCCCTGCTGGGATTTCAAATTTATCAGGATTAGCTGGGTTATCACTTAAAAAATAACCTCCAATATCAGTCGCAGCAACACCCGGATTATAGAATTCGATGTAATCCTCGTTATCCCCACCCACACCAAGTGTGTAGTTAGAGCATGAAAATTCATTTATTACAACCTGACCTTGTACGAGATGAATCGTAAAAAACAAGGCTGATATTAATAGCAAATTCCTCATTGAAATTTTATTCTATTCTATTGTTTGCCAATTGAAGCTACTGAATATCAAATCTCCCTGACATAGGAGCTATACGTTGTCCCGAAAGTTTAAAGAAATAAGCCCCTGAAGTAAGATCTCCTTTGATAATTTCATGTTGAGTCCCTCTTACATTTTCTTCTCGCACAACTCTACCTAGAGCGTCAACAATTTGAAGGTGTAGCTCATCTCTCATAGGATTGGAGAATGAAAGGGTTGCTGAGGAATTCATCGGGTTAGGCATAATACTCACAACACCTTGATCCATGTTCTCAAGCTCAACAGCACCTACACATCCATCTATAATATCAATAAGTGTATTTTGGTAAAACGAGTTTACAACGTCTTCGCAGTGAAGCAGACAAACATCTTCTTCTACATTCAACCAGTATAGACGTAAAAATGGAGTCCACTCATAAAACTTCAACATGCTTTCTCCTTCATAGCTTAGTCCTATAACTTCTGAACCGCCAGGTACGAACGATGGCGTAATAGGGTAATTCACTACGTCGGCAAGTGAAATTGCTTGAGAAATTTCAATTCCTGAGAACTCGAGTTGATAACCTACTATTCTGTTATTCGGGTTCAAAACATGAACATCTAAGAAACCTTGATCCCAGTTTATATCACCAATTTTAAAATGAGTTGTGTCGAAAATATTTGTAATTTCAGTCACAGGGAAGCTACACTTATCGTGGAATCCAGAGCTGTCTGGATGCTCGTGAGCTACGTTCCAGTATTGGCAACGCGACATTAAAGCTGCGTCTGTAACAGTGATATTATCATCTTGGTCTATATCTGTACAAGGAAGAGCATCGATGTCATTTCCGAGGATCCTTTCTACATATGAAACCGCATCTGTGTACTCTTGTGCTCCATTGTAATCTAAGTCTCCTACAAGTGCTCCACCGTTACAATCTCCATTACAATCTTCTATAGCTTGACCA
>JABISU010000162.1 GCA_018700255.1 Flavobacteriales bacterium
AAACGTTCTCCTCTAAAAGCAAAAGCTCCAGTAGAGATTGCTTTTTCTGGTCTATCAATTATAGGTCTATTGAAAATCCTATTGTGATCTAAGAAAGAACGAACACTCATTAAATCTCCCAAGCGAATCTTATGTATCCGCCAAATATCCATGGCAAGCTGATCAGGATCTCCTATATCTCCCCAAATAAAATGACCATCTACACCTTCTTGTTTAAAGTGATCCGCTGTAGCAATTAGTGCTTCTTGGTTGAAATCTGCACCAACTAACTCCAGCGGATGAGTAGATAAATTTTGACCTCTAAGAGTAGAGGTCTTTATGACCTCAGAAAGGTGTAAAAGCAATGCTCCATTACCACAACCCATATCACACAGACCTAATGGCTGATTTTCAAGTGGGGCATTAAATACAGATTTGATAACTTCATCTAAATGGTTGAAATATGCCTTATGAGCACCTCCTGACCCCCAAACATTTAGAGTCCTATCCACGTGAATTTCAGGTTCTCCGGGTTGGATCCGCCAGAGATAAGATCCATTTCCGAAAATTAATTCTTTAGACCAAATAAAGGTTTTCACGTAAGAAGTTGTCACTCCATAAGCAGAGGAACGCTTTAAAAAGAAGGCTCCCTTATCTGTCTTATCCCATCCTAATAATATCAGAATTCTTCCCCAAGCTTCCTGCTTGGATGTATGCATTTTTAAAACACTGGCGTTGTGATCATCCCAAGAAGAAATTGGCTTAGTTCCGTGAATAGTTCCGAGAGTTACAAGAAAAGGAGCAACAAGTGCTCCTTCGAGGTGGCTTTTTATTCGAGACATTATCCCCTCATCTGGCATATCTCTCCAAGCATCCATCAAAATCTCCATCGACATTAAATCGCCTGGGGCTAAAGCTTTACCTGGCGTGTTCCAAGATCCGACTATACACTTCATCCAATTTCTACCAGCTGCATATGAACTATTGTGAAGGTACCAATCCGTGTGAGTTTTCCCAACGGCCGGCCTGTAATTTATCATATCTTCAGCTCGTGCCGCCTCAAGCAAACCTTGGGAACACAACATCCTAAGCGCGACATTTAAATATCCAGAATTAGCTCGATATTCAGCCGCAAGTTGATCTACATCTCCTGAAGCATGAAAAACTCTCTCTAATAGTCCCCATTCATGAAGAACAGGCACAACACCACACATTGCTAATCCATCAAGGTGATAGAATAGTTGTTTACGTAAAGATCGTTTTTCGTGTTTGTCCAACATAGATTTATTCCTTTACTTACCCTGAAAGGCACGAGCAATAGCTTCGTTATTAACTAAAATCGCAATAGTTTTTGCTCTGAAATATGCCATTGAAACATACTGATGTCCACCGTACGGGTTATTCTGACCCCAGCTATTCTTAATAATGAAATATTTATTACCGGATTGATCAGTTGCAAGTCCAGTGATATGCATAAGGTGGTCGTCTGTTGTAGTTTGGTCTTCAAAACCAATCTGGCGAGACTCCTGAGTCACAACCTCTTCCACAATCTCCTCTTTCCAGAGTTTTTCCTCCTCCCCTTTAGCAGGCAACAAGGCAACACCATTACTAAAACTAAATCCCTTTTCACTTACATCAGCATCCCACGCCACCGTATAACCAGCTGATAAAGCACCCTGAACTACACGCTGCATTTCATCGATAGGCACGTTGAAGAACTCTCCACGACTGAAGTTGTCTGGAATTTCAAGAATAAAACTTTTTCCAAATGGATGGTGAGTAAATGAGGTGATATTAATGTATGAATAAGGATCGATACCTAAATAATCTCTGAAAGTTTCAGGTGTATAAGTCTCTCCCTCATACACAAAATCTACTGGAGCTGCGCCGATGTGTTCATCTAAAATCTCATCGATTTCCTTCATCCAGTAGGGGTCAATCTTGCCATTTGGCTTAGTAAGGATGGTGTCAACTGCCGCTTTAAGAGCCTTGTCCATTGCATCGTGGTTATGAACTGTTTCACCATCTTTTAGTCCAGTGTAAACATTCTGAGGTACAAGACCCCAACCACTTGCCGCGTTAATCACATCGTGAGCGAGAGACCCCGCGCTGAACTGATGCTTTCCCTGAAGACGTATGTACATTTCAGCTTTGAGTGGATACGTATAGCGTACCGTAGCCATTTCACTTAAGTCCACAACGTGACCACTTATACGTGCTGCCTCAGATTCCAGGAAGCTAGAAGCAGAATAACTCCAACACGTTCCTGTCCTATCTTGACTTTTAACAGAAGTCTCAGTAAGCTCAATCGTGGGAGTAAAAGTGTAAGAGAAATCTTTACTATCTTGAGCCGTATAACTTGAAATTGAAGCAAATAAAATTGCTGAATAAACGTATTTTTTAATTTTCATGCCCTAAAAATACAAACTT
>JABISU010000121.1 GCA_018700255.1 Flavobacteriales bacterium
TTCATATTCCAGTGGGTGGGGAGTTGTTCTTTGAATCTCAGGATGGAGCTTTTGATGTGCTTTATAGTGAGGGTCCTATCGATGCTAGTGAGAATAACGCTCACGGACGTTGGGTAAGTGGAGATATCCCAGGATCTGTGATAAAAATAATCTATCGCCAACCTGCAAATGCTGTTGGTTCAGCTCGATTAGGTATAATGGGGGTGGGTTTCTTTGCAAGAAATGTAGAAAGAGGGTCAGACGATTGTGAGGTTGATGTTATGTGTCCAGAAGGTGACTCGTGGCAGTGTGAACGAGATGCTGTAGTTAAGTTGAGAATAACTCAAGGTGGTGGAATTTACTTATGCTCGGGTGCGATGGTAAACAACACTGAGCGCGATTGCCGACAATTACTACTCAGTGCTTTTCACTGTGCGGACGCTGTAGAAGAAAATGAATGGGCTTACTTTAAGGTTCAGTATAACTATGAGTATTTAGTGTGTGACAGTACGGTTTCTATTAACTCACACACTCGAACAGGCGTTCTTCCTCTTGCAAATAGTGATGACGCTACTAATCAAGGCTTTAGTGGATCAGACTTTCTGCTCGTTGAGGTGGAAGATGCTATACCAGCTACATGGAATCCATTTTATGCTGGCTTTGACGCTTCAGGAGAAACGGGCCATTCTGGAGTGGGAATTCACCATCCTTCAGGAGATAGAAAGAAAATATCCACATATACCAATCCTTTAACAACGTATTCACTTGGTTCAGCGGGTTCTCACTGGAGAGTTTACTGGGAAGCTACAGAAACGAATCATGGAGTAACTGAAGGAGGTTCATCGGGATCTCCAATTTTTTCAGAGAATCATCAAATTGTGGGAACTTTAAGTTCAGGTCTTTCTGCTTGCGCAGTAGGAGGAGCAGGTAATGGAACGGGTCCCAATCAGCCCGACTTTTACGGTAAGATAAGCTACCACTGGGATGGCGCAAACCCCATTCCGTCTTCTCAGCACCTAGATAATTTCTTAGATCCTTCTGGTTCCGGTCAGGAAATTATTTACGGTTCTTATGTAGGAGAAGGCGATCAGCCATGTGGTAATTTCGGGGCTTGCTCGGCCACGGAGATACAAGGAATGATACTTGAAGAAAAGGGTTGGTCGTTTAGCCCAAACCCAGCTTTTGACAGAATCCAAATTCAAATGCCTGCAGGGGCTACACTGTCAGAACTTCGTATATATGACGCACTTGGACGATTGGAGGAGTCTATAATACCTTCGGTGTCTCAGCAAACAATGATGGTTAGTGTGATTCAGCTGTCTACAGGACTTCATTATTTAACGGTGAGAACTCCTGATGGGACCTCTTCTACAATGAAGTTGATCGTAGAGTAGATTTCGCTAGGAAAGACTACTTCACCAAAGAAAGTTTATCGATTTTTACTCGAGTTTTAAAGTCTCCGAACAGTACTGTGGCGTTTTTACCTTGCAAAGAAATCACATCTCCTTTTTCTTTTCCGGTGCGGAGTTTCACTAAAGAGCCAACTTTGATTTCATTAGATCTGTGATTGGGCCTACGCTTCACCGTATCGACAGGTTTTTTCGTGGTTTTATTTTTCCTTGCCGTTTCAACAGCAAGGAACTTCAAGACATCCTCAAGTAAATCTTTGTTTTTTGTGCCAGGCTTAAATCGAGTGACAAATTGATTCATTTTTTTGCCGAAAGAAAGGGTTTTGTTATTCTCTTCTGCAGCCTTATTTAGAGCAGTATTTTTTTCTGAATACTGAGATTTGATTTTGCTCGCTTCTAACGACAACTTCTGAGCATCAACTTCAGCCCTTAGCTGTCTATTCGCCAGTTTTGCAATCTTTCCCTTCTCCTTTTGAAGATCTCCCATCAATGCATCAAGCTCAACTTTACGCTTGTCTAGCTTAGTTTTTGCGCGCTTTATTATAGTTTGTGGAATACCTATCATTTCGGCTACCTCGAAAGTAAAGGAGGAACCAGGTTGGCCTATCTGTAACTTAAAAAGTGGGGCTAGGGTGTCTCTATCGAATAGCATTGAAGCGTTTAAAGCGTTAGGGAGCTCAGCAGCCCTAGACTTGATGTTTGCGTAATGGGTGGTAATTACCCCGGAAACTCCTCTTTTATAGAGTTCCTCAAAGAACACTTCTGCAAGCGCACCCCCCAGTTCCGGATCCGACCCTGTTCCGAACTCATCTAACAACAGCAGAGACTTGTTGTTCGACACCTCGAGGAAATGCTTCATGCGTCCAAGCCTGTAACTATAGGTGCTTAGCTGGTTCTCTATGCTTTGGTTGTCTCCTATGTCCGTTAGGATGGAATCGAAAAGCCCTACTTCTGAAGTAGGGGAGACGGGGATAAGTAACCCCGACTGGAACATCACCTGAAGAAGCCCTACGGTCTTAAGGGTGATGCTTTTTCCACCGGCGTTAGGCCCGGAGATGACAAGAAGTCGCCCTTCTTTTGAGAGTTGTATGGTTTGGGGATGGGTGTTTATCCCTAGAATTTCGTTCGTCTTTACAAGTAGCGGATGAAAGGCCTTTATAAAATGTAGACCTGTCTTATTAGGGAGCCCTGGAAGGAATGACTTTAAGTCTATTGCTAATTTTGCACGAGCCTGAATCCAGTCAAATTCAATTAACGCCTGAGAGTATAGACGTATTAAGGGAAGGTTAGCTCTTACAATCTTAGTTAGATCCTTTAGGATACGTCTCATCTCCTTGCGTTCATCATCGCGGAGGATTTCAAGCTCGTGATTTAACGGCACAACCACAGCGGGCTCAATAAACGTAATTGTTCCTGTGTTTGAAGATCCAAGTACGTTTCCGTTAATCCTCCTCTTATACGTACTCTCTACAGCCAAGGCTCTTCTTTCATTTACGAACCCCTCTCGTATATCTGCCAGCATTCCTTTAGCTTGTAAGTCTCTCATTACTTTATTAAAGCTCTGACTTGTTTTACGTCGTAAACCCGTCATCTCCTCTCTGATGTTGTTTAGAGCATGGGAGGCCTTGTCAGAAATCTCACCCTTCGCGTTAAACACCTTAGAGATAGGTGTTATGAGATCTTTAGTGTAATAGATGTCTTTTTGTACGTAGTGAAGTCGAGGATATTTATTTTCTTTGTCTTTAAGACTCTGAATAATTTGATTGACCGTATTTGAAGCGCGAGATATTTTATTGAAAGCCGCTTCCGATAATACAGAATCTCGAATTTCTAACATCCGAATCTCGTCGGGCATTTCTTCAAATTCGATACTTGGAAAAACATCTCCTTCAGTTTTTATCCTTCGTAACTCGTCAGTTTCTTGTAGCAGCCTCACAATCGTCTTTCGATTTCTTAGTGGGACCAGTGCGTGAGCTCTAGATTTAGAAGTAGGTTGAAGGGCTTTTTCCGCAAGCATAGCACGGATAATATCGAATTCAAGGTCAGACGCTACCTGCTCATCGAAGTGAAGCATTAGATCCTTATTCATACTTAGAGGCAAAATCTAAACAGTACTTCAAGGCTTCAGCCTCATCCTTGCTCTCAAACCAAACAACCCGTTTATCTTTTTTAAACCAAGTCATCTGTCTCTTTGCAAATTGCCTTGTTTTTATTACAATTTTCTCCTGAGCGTCTTCTAAGGAACATTCTTCATTTAAATAAGCGAATAGCTCGTTATACCCCACAGTCCTTAAGGAATTGTATTGTGAGAAGGAGGTGAGCTTCTCTGTCTCAGCTACCCAGCCGGCTTCTATCATCAAATGTGTCCTCTTCGCTATTCTGCCTTGTAGCTCTGCCCGTGGCATCTCAAGTCCTACTTGTAGGATGTCGAAATCTCTTTCTGTAGATGAGTTTTTGAGAAATGAAGTCATGGTTTTTCCAGAACTAAGACAAACTTCAAGTGCTCTTACTACCCTTTGGGTATTGTGGAGATCCATATTGCAAGCCATTTCTGGATCCAAAGAAGTTAGTTCCTCAGCTAAAGATTGTAAACCATTTGATTCAACCCTGTCGTTTAACTCCTGTCTGATGTTATCGTCTGAGGGTAAATAATCGAATCCGTCAACGACACCCTTAACATAAAGCCCCGATCCACCAACCATTACCGCTACATTGTGGGTTTTAAAAAATTCTGATAGAAACAAGGTCGCATCCCGTTCAAAATCTCCTGCGCTATACGTTTTCGAAGGGTCTAAGAAGTTTACAAAGTGATGCTTGGCTTCGTGGCGTTCGTGCTCTGTAGGTGCTGCCGTACCGATATTCATGCCTTTATATATCTGCCTAGAATCAGCGCTAACAATCTCGGTATTTAGCTTTTTTGCAACCTTAATTCCCAAGTCGGTTTTCCCCACGGCTGTGGGACCTACTATGCATATTAGAAGCGGCTTCATTACTCAGATCCTACATATGTGATTCTTAATCGAAGAATACTTACCCTACGAGCTTTTTAACATCAGCCGCATCTATAGAACTGTGATTTGCATGGTGAACAGCTTTCCCGGCTTGAAGGACAATCATTTGCGGGCTTTGGTGAATAACCCCAAGCTTCTCAGCGATAGCAGCACTAATATCTCTGTGTTCTAACAGATCCAGATAGTGAGCGTCCACTTCAGCTAAAGATTCATCCCAATCCGACTCAAACATCTTGAGAGCCATGCGACTAATAGAGCAACGAGTGCTGTGTTTGAATAAAA
>JABISU010000291.1 GCA_018700255.1 Flavobacteriales bacterium
ATAGTCCTGCTAATGGTGGAGATTGGGGAACTAAAGAAGACCTAAGTGGTCAACCTTGTGGAGATCCCGCTAATTGGAACGATAGAATTTTACCTGAAATCACATCTGACATAACATTGTTACATTGTTTTGGAAGTTGTGAAACTGATGGTACTTGTCCTGGCGTCTCGGTTTTAGGATGTATGTATGCAAATGCGGACAACTACAATGCTCTTGCAAATGACGACGATGGATCTTGCATTTTTGCTGCGGATTGTTTAGGTGACCTTGATGGAGATGGACTTGCGGCGACTTCAGATCTTTTACTATTACTATCTGGCTTCGGTAACGTTTGTGAGTGATTATTTTTAAAGATTAATCCTAGTGTTAAGGTGCAGGAATATATTTATCTATGAGCATAATCATAGAAGCTATTGTTCCTGCACCTAATTCTAACTCACGTTTGTGGACGTTCTCAAAAACGTCTGAAGAACTGTGGTGAAAATCGAAATATCTTTGTCCGTCTGGGACCAATCCTATCAATAGAGGTCTTTTATTTAGATCTTTTAATGGGCCTATATCTACTCCCGACCAGCCCTTTTTAAACCGATGTATATTGTACGGCTCGAATAGAGGCGCCCATTCTTTTACCTGATTAACTAAGTCATCGGGAGCGTCCATGCTGAATCCCCTAGGACTAAATCCCCCGGCGTCTGATTCCATAGCAGCTACGTAAATTTTTTCGCCTGTCTCAAGTTCACTAGCGGCGATTTCAGCATATTTTTTCCCTCCTCGGTTTCCATTTTCTTCATTGATAAAAAGCACGAAACGTATTGTTCTTCTAGGAGTATATCCTACAGCTTTTAATGCTCTAAGTACTTCTATAGTATGTACAATTCCTGCTCCATCATCGTGAGCTCCTTCGCCAATGTCCCAAGAATCGAGGTGTCCACCTAGGGTTATTATTTCGTTAGGAAATTCAGCACCAGTCCATTCTCCAATTACATTTCCTTGCTCAACATCGGGCAAAGCTGTGCAATTCATGATAAAGGAGACTCTTAGGTTTGCATCTTCCTTGAATAGTGCATCTAGCTTTCGTGCATCAACAGTAGAAATAGCTGCTGCAGGAATCCGCTTTACATCCTCTGAGTAGTACATAGCGCCCGTGTGAGGCAATGTATCTAAAGAATGGGTGAGAGACCTTACAAGTGCTCCTATTGCTCCAACACGGGAGGCGGCGATGGCTCCACGACCTCTTTGGTCATTAGCACCTCCATAAGCAGACCCTGTATTAATCAGCACTGGGTTCATGGCTCTGTTGAAGAGTACGATTTTACCCTTCGTAAAGTCAGCTTCCATTGAGTCAAGATCGGTTAGTTGTTTGACGACTATGATTCCTGCTGTTATTATCGAATCTCCGGGAGTCCCTATGGAACCACCTAGAGCGGTAATGTGTAAATTTTCACATTCTCCATTTGAGAGTGTAACATAAGCAGAAGCAATATCTCCTCTGGTCCAACTTGGAACGACCACGGGCATCACAAAGACAGAGTCAGCTCCGTACAATCGAAGTAAGTCTGCACCCCAAACCATAGCTCGGTCAGCTTCTGGAGATCCGCTTAACCTGTGTCCTATTGTCTTTGTCAGGGTGCGTAGGTTCGAATAGGCCTCGCCATTCGTAAGTACTTCATCGTAGATGGAGCGGATAAGTGCGGAGTCGGAGGGAGTTGATGTTTGGGCTAAAGAGTCAGAAAAACCAAATGCTATAAATAACATGCAACTGGCAAGTATATTTTTTATCATGTGTGCAATCTAATCAAAACTTTGAGTATGTTACTTACATGCCAACAATCCTAATTTATCTTTGTTGAAATATATTTTACATCATGAAAGTTGAGAAATTCACAATAGACCTACGTAGCGATACTGTCACTCGTCCTACTGCTGAGATGAGAGATGTTATGAATAGAGCTGTTACGGGTGATGATGTATTTGCTGAGGATCCGGAAATAAATGAGCTTCAAAGTAGGTGTGCGAAAATGTTCGGGATGGAAGCGGGTTTGTATTGTCCTTCAGGAACGATGACGAATCAGATTGCGATTTCTGTGCATACAAGACCAGGCGATGAAGTAATTTGTGATAGGCTTTCCCACATTTATAATTATGAAGGAGGTGGTATAGCTCGTCTTTCAGGGGCTTCAGTTAAGTTGATGTCTGGAGACAGAGGAAGGTTTACATCAGAAGATGTCTTAAAAGCGATAAATCCTGCGGATAGCCATTATTCGAAGACATCGCTTGTGAGTTTAGAGGATACATGTAATAAAGGAGGTGGATCTATTTGGGATGAAGAAGAAATAAAGGCCATAAATCAGGTCGCTAAATCAAACTCTCTTTTTATGCACTTAGACGGTGCGAGACTTTGGAATGCCATAGTTGCTCGAGGAATTCAAAATGACTCCGAGGCACTTAAGAAATATGCAAGCAATTTTGATTCTATTTCGCTATGTCTTTCGAAAGGTATGGGTTGTCCAGTGGGGTCTGTGTTAATCGGCTCGGAAGAGTTTGTAGCCAAGGCACATAGGTCTAGGAAGGTTTTTGGAGGAGGGATGAGACAAGCTGGAATGATTGCTGCAGCTGGTATTTATGCTCTTGATAATAATTTAGACAGGTTAACAGAGGATCATCTTCATGCAAAAATGCTATGCGAAGCAGCTCTGGAAAATAAATCTGTAGCATCCGTTGCAAAGGTTGAAACTAACATATGTATTCTTGAGCTTAATCCTGGTATAGACTCTTCCGAGTTAGTTAAGGAGTGGGGAAATTTGGGGATTGAGTGTTTTCCTTTCAGCCCTTCGAGTATCAGATTTGTGACACATTTAGATTTGTCACGTACTCAAGTGGAAATGGCGTGTAGTTTACTTACTCAGTAATGTCTAAGGAGATAAAAAAAGGCAGCGAAGTGAAATTCCTCAACGATGTAGGTGGAGGAATTGTCTTAGAAATTTTTCCTGATGGGACTGCTAATGTAGAAGGGGAGGACGGGTTTGATATGAAATACAATCTATCGGAACTTATGCTTGTGAGTGAAAGTATAACGGAGCAGGAAGAAGCATATAATAACAAACTTCCCGATTTAGCTAAGATCATAGCTCAAGACGTGAATGAGGAAAGGCAGAAGCTAATTCAAAAGGATTTCGAGGTTAAATACGCGAATGTTAGAGCGACAAATCAGCAAAGGAGGGGGGAGCATATGGTTATTGACCTTCATATCCACGAACTGATTGATGATCAATCAGGTCTGCAAGACAGGACTAAGTTAGATATCCAGCTTAATCACTTTGAGAGAATGATGAGGATAG
>JABISU010000109.1 GCA_018700255.1 Flavobacteriales bacterium
CTTTTTTATGCGCCATGATATATGAGTTTTTCGGCTAGTAGCCGATTACGCTTCTTTTTTAGCTTTAGTTTCCGCTGCTTCTTTTTTAGGAGCTGCCTTCTTTGCTGCCGCTTTCTTGATATCCGTTATACGAATCTCAGTTAGGTAAGGACGGAAACCGTTAAGCTTCTGATATCCTTTACGACGTTTTTTCTTAAAGACAAGAACTTTGTCTCCTTTTAAATGCCTCTCTACGGTGGCATGAACGGCTAAGCCGTTTATAGCTGGGGCGCCAACTGTTACGTCTCCTGCCTTGTCTGTAAGGAGAACGCGATCGAACTTAATCTTCGCTCCTTCCTTAGCATCTAGGCGGTTTACGAAAACCTGTTGGTCTTTCTGTACCTTATACTGGTGCCCTGCTATCTCTACGATTGCATACATGGAATTTTAATTTACCCTTCAGAATTAGATATAAAGGGGGCGCAAAGATACGGCTTTCACTAGAAATCCCCAACTTTTTTCTTACCCACTCCATTGACGAGTGCAACGCCTAATAATATCACCACTCCACCTACAAGGTGGACGATTGTCAAATTCTCCCCATCCATCCATCCCCACATTGCCGCAAATAAAGGGATAACGTATGTTACTGAACTAGCCGTTAAAGCATTTGTCCATTTTATAAGAGCATTAAATAGAATCAGCGCACCAGCCGTTCCTATGGCTGCTAGAACTGCGATAGCGATCATTCCACTTCCACCGTGAGGATTTTCTATAAGTGTGGAATATGCATTTGAGTAAAATATTACAATTACAGCTGGAGGCAGTACCATAGATAAAGCAATAGAAGCAATTGCTGTAGAAGGAACACCGTCAAGTTTGTTTTTCAGGATATTGACACTAATGCCATAAAACAGTGTTGCTAAAACAACCCTTCCGCAAGCCCACCATTCAATATCTCCTGTTACAGTAGTTACCCCCAAGTCACCGGCTGCAAGTAACAAGGCCCCAATAAGCCCTATCGTCAGTCCAGAAAACTGAACTTTAGAAACTACAGTTTTAAACACAAATGCGGCCACAATCATTGTAAACAAAGGCGTAAGTGCATTCAGCATTCCTACGATTGCTGATGGGATAGAACTTACAGCTGAGGTAAATAGATATGCAGGGAATAAATTACCCAATGTGCCAATTGCTAAAAGAGGTAGTATTTGAGATCTTTTTATTGATTTTAAATATTTTATAGTAATAGGCAAGAGCACTATTCCAGCTATAGCTATTCGCAAAGCAGCGACTTCTACAGGTGTATAAACAAACTCCCCGGAAGAGTCGAAAATAGCAATCTTCATTAAAATAAAGGAGCTGCCCCAAACAAATGCTAAGAGAAGTAGCGCTCCCCATATTACTATTTTTGATTTATTATTTTGCACAGTTTGGCAAATGTAAGTCAACCTTCTATCCACTATTCACCCCTACATTTGTATCATGAATAAAATTTCAACATTACTTGCAACTGCCGTAGTAATTGCCGTTTTTATGATAACGGGCTGCGAGAGAAATATTGAAGTTTATGATTTGGTAGTTACCGAAGTTAATGAGGTAGGGGAATTGAATAAAACAACGGCAAGGCTTGAAATTAAAGGGATGATGTGTGAGGTAGGTTGCGTTGCAAAAGTTAAGAAAGAGCTCTTAGAACAGAAAGGAGTTTCAAATGTTACTGTAAATTTTGACATCGACAGAGAGATAGATTTTGCAACCATAGAGTATGACCCTAAAATCGAGACGGTTGAATCTCTGGCTTCTGTTGTTACTAATATAGCTGATGGTAAGCTTTATGGTGTAACCTCTGCATTAGTGACAAATTACGCACCGAGTACCTCAAATTGAAACGCGTAGCTAATATAGCATTTGTACTGGTTTATTTAGTTGTACTTGCTGGTTCTATTGTTAGAATGACTGGTTCAGGTATGGGTTGTCCTGACTGGCCTAAATGTTTTGGACTACTTATACCGCCTACGTCAGAAGACCAAATAAAATGGAGTGGTGGAGTTGAGTATTCTGAGGGAGTAATGGTTATTGAGCGTGACACGCTGTGGGTGTCAATAGAAGATCACTTGTCTTTTGGAGAGGAATTTGAAAGTACTTACTGGGAGCCATATGCCAAGCATAATTATGCGAGGTTTAACGTTGTCCATACTTGGATAGAATACTTGAACCGCCTTACAGGCGCCCTCTCGGGAATACCGGTGATTATTCTATTTTTTCTTTCGATAAGGTCGCGAAGGAGAATCCCGATAATTCTTGCGTCAGCTACTGTAGCATCAGTGCTATTTGTTTCTTGGCTTGGAAAACTTGTTGTAGAAGGGAATTTGATACCGTTCTCAATTACCGTTCACATGGTGAGTGCTTTGGCAATCCTAGTTTTACTTGTTGGGTTAATCCAACACCTTGAAGGCACAAAAACATTAATTAGAAAAGCAACCAGAAACTGGATATTTATCTCACTATTGATAGCTTTCATGCAATTGGTTTTCGGAACTCAGGTCCGTGAGGCAGTTGACCTTGCTCTTGAGTCTAATATCTCGAGAGCTAACTTAATCGATTCGCTACCTGGGTGGTGGGTTTTACACCGTTCAGCTGTTTGGGCAATAATTGCAATTCATTTGATGTGGGCTATTCCTATGCTGAAGAATGAGAACTTTAGGAATTACGCTCAAATCACTATAGCTATCCTTTTAGGCCAAACCTTAACAGGACTGCTATTCACACAAATGGGCTTTCCAGCATTTGCACAGCCCATTCACATCATCTTAGGGTTCGCCCTAGTCCTAATAGACTTCAGAACTTTAATAGCCTCTAAAATCTAAGAAATTGTTGTGATTTTTGAATCTTAACTGCCACACATCTCGCAGTCATCACCGTTTTCAATGCTGCACATTTCAATTGCCTCTTCTTGAGTAAATTCAGGCACTGTAGGTGAATCTTTTGTCTTATACTTCTTATCTACCGTAAATTTAATGGCATCAGCTGCGGCCTTAGTTCTTAGGTAGTACATGCCTGTCTTAAGCCCACTTTTCCAAGCGTGAAAGTGCATAGAAGTGAGCTTAGAATTTGTCACATTCTCCATAAAAATATTTAGAGATTGTGATTGACAGATGTAAGCACCACGATCTGCTGCCATATCGAGAATTGAACGCTGAGATATCTCCCAAGCGGTTCTGTAAAGCAACTTGATATTGTCTGGAATCTCATCAATGTTTTGGACTGATCCATTAGCTGCAATCAACCTATTTTTCATGTCATCATCCCAAAGGTCGAGCTTGACCAAATCTCGGAGTAGATGCTTATTTACAACGATAAACTCACCTGACAATACACGTCTAGTGTAGATGTTAGAAGTGTAAGGCTCAAAACATTCGTTGTTTCCTAAAATCTGAGCAGTTGAGGCTGTAGGCATAGGGGCTAATAACAGAGAGTTGCGCATTCCATGTTTCTTGATCTCCTCTTTAAGCACATCCCATTCCCAACGTTTTGACGGAGTTACATCCCACATGTCGTATTGAAGAATTCCTTTTGAAGCAGGTGAGCCCTCAAACGTTTCATAAGCCCCATCAACTTTAGCTATGTCTTTAGATGCGGTACAAGAAGCATAGTAAAGAGTTTCAAAAATCTCTTTGTTAAGCTTGCGAGCTTCATCAGAATCAAAAGCATATCGCATTAAAATAAAAACGTCAGCCAATCCTTGAATACCAATTCCGATTGGGCGGTGGCGCATATTTGAATTACGTGCTTCAATTACTGGATAGTAATTTCTATCAATAATGCAGTTGAGGTTCTTAGTGGTTTGATATGTTATCTCAAATAATTTATCGTGGTCAAATGTTCCATCAGACTTGACAAATTTAGGAAGGGCAATAGAAGCAAGATTGCATACAGCGATTTCATCTGGAGCTGTGTACTCGATAATCTCAGTACAGAGATTTGATGAGCGAATTGTCCCCAGGTTTTTCTGATTAGACTTAGAGTTAGCCGCATCTTTGAATAACATGTAAGGCGTTCCGGTCTCAACTTGGCTCTCCAGAATTTTAAACCAAAGGTCTTGAGCTTTAATAGTCTTTCTACCCTTCCCTTCTTTCTCGTACTTAGTATACAGAGCATCAAACTCAGCGCTATGTGTCTCAGGCAAGCCCGGACACTCGTTGGGGCACATTAAAGTCCAATCCCCATTCTCCTCCACTCTCTTCATAAATAAATCTGGAATCCAAAGAGCGTAAAAGAGATCTCTCGCCCTCTGCTCTTCTTTTCCGTGATTCTTTCTCATTTCTAGGAAGTCAAAGACATCAGCATGCCATGGCTCTAAGTACATCGCAAAAGAACCTTTTCTACGACCTCCACCTTGGTCAACATATCTAGCGGTATCGTTAAACACTCTCAACATAGGAACTATTCCGTTGGAGGTGCCATTTGTCCCTTTGATGTATGATCCTTTTGCTCGGATATTATGCATAGCTAAACCTATCCCTCCAGCACTTTGAGAAATCTTAGCACATTGCTTTAGCGTGTCGTAGATGCCAGAAATGCTATCCTCCTTCATCGTTAAAAGGAAGCAACTTGACATCTGTGGCTTAGGTGTGCCTGAGTTAAATAAAGTAGGTGTTGCGTGCGTAAACCAACCTTCACTAAGCATGTGATATGTACTCACAACAGACTCGAGGTCATCTTTGTGTATTCCTACACTCACCCTCATAAGCATCTGCTGTGGTCTTTCACAAATAACTCCGTTCATTTTTAATAAGTATGAACGCTCTAATGTTTTAAATCCGAAAAAATCATAGCTAAAATCTCTATCGTAAATTATCTGTGAATCTAAATATTCTGCATTTTCTTTGATGATTTCATGTACGTCTTCAGCGATTAAACTTGCAGGATCGCCAGTTACAGGATCTACGTAGTTATAGAGTTCATCTATCGTTTCAGCGAAGGATTTTTTAGTTGCTTTGTGTAAGTTACTAACCGCGATACGACTAGCAAGACTGGCGTAATCGGGGTGAGTTACAGCGCTCGTAGCAGCCACTTCTGCAGCAAGGTTGTCAAGCTCAGTTGTCGTAACACCATCGTAAACGCCCTCGATAACACGCATAGCAATAC
>JABISU010000294.1 GCA_018700255.1 Flavobacteriales bacterium
GGCAAGCATATGGTGAGTGATGAGGAGCTAGAAGTGAATAAGGATAGAATTCTTGAAACTTTACGAAATTTCAGTATAGAGGTTGATGAAATTAGTGCAGAGGTAGGGCCTACGGTTACGTTATATGAAATCGTACCAGCTCCTGGCATTCGAATTTCGAAGATTAAGAACTTAGAAGACGACATAGCATTGAGTTTAGCCGCACTAGGTATTCGGATTATTGCCCCAATTCCAGGTCGCGGAACCATCGGAATTGAGGTCCCTAATTCTAAGCCTGATGTTGTGAGTATGCTCACTCTTATTAAGTCTCAGAAATTTCAAAACTCAGACTACGAACTCCCAATAGCCCTCGGTAAAACCATCTCTAACGAGACATACGTTTTCGATTTAGCAAAGATGCCACACCTGCTAATGGCCGGAGCTACAGGGCAGGGTAAATCCGTGGGACTTAACGCTATGCTTGTCAGCCTACTTTACCGCAAGCACCCAAGCGCACTGAAGTTTGTACTTGTAGATCCTAAAAAAGTGGAGCTTTCTGTTTACAATAAAATTTCCAGACATTACTTAGCCCAACTTCCTGACGCTGAAGAAGCCATCATCACAGACACTGATAAAGTCGTAGCAACTTTGAACTCCCTTTGTAAGGAAATGGATCAACGATATGACCTCCTTAAAGATGCACAGTGTAGGAATTTGAAGGAATACAACCAGAAATTTAGATCAAGAAAAATTGAACTTGGCACTTGTAAGGACTTACACCCGGAACGTGGTCATCACTACCTACCTTATATCGTACTCGTAATAGACGAGTTTGCGGATCTTATTATGACCGCTGGAAAAGAGATTGAAACGCCTATTGCTAGATTAGCCCAACTTGCCAGAGCCATCGGAATTCATCTAATCATTGCTACACAGCGTCCGTCCGTCAATATTATCACTGGAACTATCAAGGCGAACTTCCCCGCTAGGGTTGCTTTCCGAGTTACTGCGAAAATCGACTCGCGAACCATTCTAGATGCTGGAGGTGCGGATCAACTGATAGGACGTGGGGATATGCTTATGAGCACTGGAAATGAACTTATTCGCTTGCAATGTGGATTTGTGGACACGCCTGAAGTGGAATCAATTTGCAATTATATCGGAGGCCAAAGGAGTTTCCCAACAGTATTCGAGCTCCCCGAGTTTGTTAGCGAAAAAACAGATCGTGGAGCAACATCCGTCGAGGAGAGAGATAAGCTCTTCGAGGAGGCAGCCCATATCATTGTAATGCACCAACAAGGATCTACTTCATTACTACAAAGGAAACTCAAATTAGGATACAACAGAGCCGGTAGATTAGTCGACCAATTAGAAGATGCTGGGATCATTGGACCATTTGAAGGATCTAAGGCTAGGAAAGTTTTAGTACCGGACGCAGTAAGTTTGGAACAGATATTGCATAGATCGTTTGACGGCCAAGAATAAATTATTATGAAAAGACTTTTTACAAGCATTTTACTATCTCTCAGTTTCATCATTTCAGGCACTGCTCAAGATGCAGACGCTCTACTGTCTAAACTGAGTGAGAACGCAACAACATTCGGCTCTATAGATGCAACCTATACATCCCAGATGGTGGATATTAAGAGTGAATTTGAAGAAACGTTGAATGGACACATACAAATAGACAGCAATAAATTTCAGCTCGATTTAGGTGAGTTTGTGATAATCTCTGACGGAGGCACTGTTTGGACTTACGAGAAAGAAACAAATGACTGTTACATCGAAGATGCTGAAATGCTTTCTGAACAAGGCATAGAGCCCTCAAAAATCTTTACTATCTGGGAGGACGATTTTAAGAACGAGTGGATTGGAATTAGTACAATCGATGAAAGAGAATACGTGCAGATTAACCTTTACCCTTCCGGGGCAGATGCTTCTGAAAAGGCGTATCATACTATACAACTCTTTATTGACGAGAGCGCTTTAGAGGTGGTTCAGTTAGTTATTAAGGGGAGGTCTGGGGTAGATACAGACTACCAAATTAATAGCTTTAAAACCGGTGTTAATATGCCGGCTTCGACTTTCTTATTTACTGAATCTGATTTCCCCGGAGTGACAATGATAGACAATCGTATTTAATCTCTGGCGTGTGGATTTCTTGGGTTATATTCTGTAAATGGTCTTAATGGATCTATAAAGAACCCATCTTCATCAATTTCAGGCACAATAAAATCATGTAAACTCTCAAGTGTGTCAGTGATACACCAATGACCATCATTAAAGGTTTCTAAACTCCAGCTTTTATTAACGTAACCACTAAACTGCTGAAGTTGCTGCCAATCGTAATGAGTTTCAATGGGCTGAGGCAAAACAGAATAATCCATTTCTCCTAATTCCCTCTCTAACTTTCTTTTAAATGCATCTAAAAAAGCATCGTGAGCTTTTAAAACATAATTAGAAGGATCTGTTTTATACATTAACCTAAATTGTTTTACTGCACTTATTGTAGTTGAATCACTCCAATCAATAGAACCACTAACAGGAATAGTAAGGTGAGTTCGTTCTAAAAACTTAACGTCAATAAATCCCAAATCTCTTATTTCTGAATGAGAGTAGACATAGATTTGAGAGGAATCATTCATTTGGACTTCTACCTGAAGGTTAGAAAGCATGGATCGAGCAGAACGACCCGCAACAGACACAACAATATTTCTTTTATAAAAATCTATCTTTTCAGCTAAAGAACCTACTGAGTTTCGAGTCCCATGTACTGTGTCGAACATGAGAGTGTCAGCAATTACAGTCATAAGGGGAATATCTGATTTCGTTGTATCAAGCTTATTCCTTAAAGTTGCTAAGAAATAATTTTCCAATTTTGTATCTGACCCACCAGCCATAACAAATATGATATTATCCTCAGAGTGCTTAGAAACTAAATCTTCTATAATAAGATCTACTGCATAAGGCTCAGAAGGAATAATAGATCGGACGGCATCAGAACCAAGTAAGAGATTCTCATTCACCTGAGTAAGAATTACGTGATCGGCTCCCGTACGTTCTATAACCCTAAGACTTCTTGACAATTGATTCTGTTGAAGAGGCCCAAAAACAGCATCTTTCCCTATAACATCCTCACTCAGCCACAACGGGTTACCTAAAGAATCAAGAACTTCATCAAAAAATGAAAGTTCGATATTATATCCCAGATTTTTCAATCTTTCAGATGCCCATCTTAGACCATTGATATTATCTACGGCAATTTCACGCATCCTTATCTCCCTTCTAGGGGGGGGCATACCTGTGACAACCGCCAATTGACTGAAAAATGGCAAAAAAGCGACAGCTCGGAAGTCAATAGAATCA
>JABISU010000096.1 GCA_018700255.1 Flavobacteriales bacterium
GGTACGGAGTTTACGCTTTCTGATGTTAAAGGACGATTAATTGAAGTCTTGAATATAAATTCAGCACGTACTCATATTGATGTAAGTGGGTTAGAACTAGGTGTTTATGTTTTAAGTTCTAAAAAGTTAAACAGTTCGCTTCAAGTTGTAGTTCAATAGTAGTTTCATAATTAAATTGTATGTACCTTTTGCATACAATGATTCTCACTCAGAAATTTGAAGATTATACCCAAGAACAACACTCAACTTGGAATATTCTTTACGATAGACAGAAAGCACATCTTCAGGATAAAGCTAGCCGACTTTATCTAGATACGCTTGATGCAATGTCTGATACTTTGACAAGAACATCTATTCCTATGGTTGAGGAGATGGCTTTGCAATTGAAGAAAGCAACTGGATGGTCAATTGAGATAGTTCCTGGCTTAATACCGCCATCTGATTTCTTTAAACTGTTGTCGAAGAAAAAATTCTGTACATCTACTTGGGTGCGTCGTAAAGATCAAGTTGATTATATAGAAGAGCCTGATATGTTTCACGATACTTTCGGTCATATCCCGCCTTTGATGAACGCAGATTTCGCAAGTTTTATGCACAGATTTGGTGAGATTGGAACGGCTATCGCTAATGACGGACGGGATTTCCAAGTAACCCAACTTCAGAGGTTATATTGGTTCTTTGTTGAATTTGGATTTGTAAGAGAAGAAGGTGAAGCAAAACTTTTCGGAGCAGGTATAATGTCTTCATATGGAGAAACTACTCACGCTTGGGAATTGCGTAATAAATTAAAAGTTTTCAATCTAGAAGAAGTAATGTCAACACCTTTTAGAGCTGATGTTATTCAACACGAATACTACATTTTAGATAACATTCCAGAACTTGAAAGGGATCTTAATAATTGGTTCGAAAGAACATTTTAAACGAGTCATATGAGAATATTTTTCTTCGTTATTCTAACAGCTTTGTTTTCAATTAATCTACCTGCCCAAATAGGTGCTGGTTGTGATGGAGCCAGATATAGATATAGAGTTTTTGATGACATATCAGTCGATTATGACATCCCTTATGGTAGTAATATTTCAGCAGATGGGAGTAATATTACATTGGTAATGGATATTTATAAGCCTGTTGGTGATGTGGCAAATAACAGGCCCGTTGTTCTAGTAGCTCATGGTGGTTTTTTTCTTGCTGGTTCTAACGATGGGTCAGACGTTGTGCCTCTTTGTCAAGACTTGGCAAGGATGGGATATGTTGTGGCATCAATAAGTTATAGATTGGGAATAAATAATTTTTTTGATCTTGAATCTTCGCTACAAGAGGCTGTTATGAGAGGTGTTCAAGATGCAAAAGCTGCGGTAAGATATTTCCGTAAATCCTATGAAATAGACGGCAATACTTGGGGTATAGATCCTGAAAGAATTGTATTGGGAGGTTCTTCTGCTGGTGGTTTTATCGCTCTGCATGCTGCTTATGTAGATGATTTAGCAGAAATTCCTTCGACGTTAGATTTTAATTCTAACGGTTTGTCTGGTGGTATAGAAGGGGATTCAGGCTCTCCGGGTTATTCCTCGGAACTACTCTCAATATTTAATATCTCTGGTGCAATAGGAGATGATGCATGGATTTCAGCAGGAAACACGCCAGTTGTTAGCACTCATGGAACAAACGATGGAACAGTGCCCTTTGGAACGGGTTACGTTCAATTACTTGGTATCAATGTCTCTATAGTAGATGGCAGCGAGATTCTTCACAATAGAACAGATTTGTTAGGAATTGACAATTGTTTCCACGAATTCCCGGGTGCTGATCATACTCCACATTCATTTTCCACTCAATATTACGATACAACGAGAGCAGTTACTGTAGGTTTTACGAGTAGACAAGTGTGTCCTTTATACCCTCCTATTTGTGGATGGTATGATGTGGATTCCCCTCCTCCAATTGTAAATACTTGCCCTGCTGATATAGTTGCTGACGGAGTAATTACTGTAGCGGATATATTAGAAATATTAGGTCAATTCGGTTGTGAGATTAACTGTTTTGCTGATGTTGATGAAGACGGAGCGGTAACCGTTTCTGATGTGCTATTGGTTCTGGCCGTGTTTGGTGAACCTTGTCCAAGCTAAAAGATGAATTTCGAGATTTGTGTAAGTACGCCTGTTGATGTCGCTATAGCATTAGAAGCAGGTGCGGATAGAGTTGAGCTTTGTGGACACTGGGAGTGCGGTGGACTTACCCCTACCACAGCTTCTGTAAGAGCTAGTGCAAGCATAGGTATCCCTGTTAGGGCATTGATAAGACCTAGAGCAGGTAATTTTGTCTACAATGCTACTGAAAAGGAATTAATTATAGCTGAAGCATTAGATTGCCTTGACTCAGGTGCGGATATGATTGTGGTTGGAGGATTAGATGAATCTGGAAATGTGGATGAGCACTTGCTTGAGATGCTATGCGAAAAGATATCCAGTGAAGTTATGGTATTTCATAGGGCTCTAGATGTGTCAAATAATCCCTTAGCGTCTGCGAAAGTTCTGCAAGATTTTGGAATTAAGACAGTCTTATCGAGCGGTGGAGCTCCGGCGGCAGGTCTAGGACTTGGATTGCTTGGGGATCTTTCCCAACTGGGACTGGAAGTTATAGCAGGAGGTGGTGTAAGATTAGAAGATGTTACAACATTAGGTAAAGCGGGAGTAGAAGCAGTACATGCTTCTTGTAGATTAAAAACTCTTTCTAATACATTGAATCATGGAGATGAAGGTCTATTCGACTTGAGCACATATCCGGTAGATTTTGATAAGGCTGTTCAGCTAAGTGATGAGGTACTAAAATGGAATGAAGATGAATTGTAAGAGTTTTGGCATTTTTTTCGTGACGATATGTTCAATGTTTGTTTTTATGTCGTGTTCCCAAAAATCACCTCACAGTATACCAACTGGTGGGATAGAAGCTCTAATCCCCTTGCCTAAATCTGTGTCTTTTATTGGGGACGTGGAGCATAGTAAAATATTTTTTTCTGGTGAAGATTTAAGAATTCAAGGAATAGAAAATTTAGGTGCCACCGCAGAAGTGGTAGAATACTGGTTAATGGGTGTGGGTGTTGAGGTAAGAAAGGACTTTCCGACAAATGCGAATTTAGTCTTCGATATTAAAGGGGATGAGAAAGATGAATCCTATGATTTGATTATTAAAAATGATGTTATTCAGATTATTGCAAATAGTGAGGTGGGGCTATTTCGTGGGTTTACTACTCTAAGGCAGATGATGCCTAATTCATGTGAGTATGGGGGGTGTGTGAGTGGTTTTTATCTTCCTGAAGTAATTGTTTCAGATTCACCTGAATTTGAACATCGGGGTTTGTTATTAGATTGTTGTAGGCACTTTATGGATGTTAATTTCATTAAAAAAATGATTGATAATCTTGCTCTTCACAAGATGAATGTGTTGCATTGGCACCTTACTGAGGATCAAGGTTGGCGTATAGAAATAGATGCTTACCCTCTTCTTACAGAAGTAGGAGCTTGGAGAACTGAGCTCGATGGAACTAAGCATGGAGGATATTATTCAAAGGATGAGATCAGAGATATTATTCAATATGCACAGAAAAGGCATGTTGAGATCATCCCAGAGATTGAGTTGCCGGGTCATAGCCAGGCGGCACTTTCATCATATCCATGGTTAGGATGTACGGGAGATCAACTAGAAGTAGCAAATAAATGGGGCGTCTTTAAAGATATTTATTGCGCGGGCAATGACAGTACTATAGCTTTTTTAGAAACCGTTTTGGATGAGGTATGTGAACTTTTTCCTTCTGACAGGATTCATATTGGAGGGGATGAAGCCCCCAAAGTGAGGTGGCATAACTGTGAGAAGTGTCAGAAAAGAATTAAAGAAAATGACTTAAAAGACGAGTATGAGCTACAGACTTGGTTTATTGAAAGGATAGGTAAATTTTTGGAGGGGAAAGGCAAAAGGATCATCGGTTGGGATGAGATTTTGGAGGGAGGTTTACCTGAGGGTGCTATGGTCCAAAGCTGGCGAGGTATGGAAGGGGCTATTGAAGCTGTCTCCATTGGCACTGACGTTATCGTTTCTCCCACGAGTCATTGCTATTTAGATTATCCCTTAAGTTCTACTAATCTTGAAGAAATATATAGTTTCCAACCACGCCCTGAGGGCACTTTAGGTGGTCCAGGTAGAATATTAGGCGGCGAGTGCAATATGTGGACTGAAAGAGCACCCCAAGAGTTGGTTGAGTCTAAGGTATTTCCGAGAGCTATTGGGCTTGCAGAGGTTCTTTGGTCTGGTCCAGAATTTACAGGTGCTTCTGATGCATACTCTGACTTTATCAAGCGGCTTGAGCCGCATTTAGATCGACTCTCTATCCTTAAAGTTGACTATGGAATGGAATCCGTCCCTGTAACCCTATCCTTGGCAGTTCAATCTGAAAAACTTTACGCGACACTCACCCCATCTGCGGAATATATCAAAGGCTATACACTTTTTAATGGAGATAGTGTCTTGTTAGGTAAATCTATCGAAGTAGTAAGCCATGGAACAATAAGCGCTTCTATCAATTACCGAGGACGACAACTGCCTAGACATGAGGAGTTTTTCGTTGACGGTCACGCTGGAGTATTCCACCCCATAGAACTAGGATTTACGCCGAGTCCATATTACACTGGCGGTGGAGATTTCGCACTTGCTGATGGTAGGATAGGATCTCTTGGATTTCACGACGGTGTTTGGCAAGCAGTACAAGGAGAGGATGTTATAGCAATCATAGATCTCGAGAAAATATTAGAAATTGATTCAATTTCCTCCAACTTTTATCGCTATCAAGACGCTTGGATTTTCACTCCCAAATACGTAGAATTTTCTGTTTCTATTGATGGAGATTATTATAAAGTAATATCTCAAAATGTGTTTAAAGACGCAACTTTAAAGAACGATGCTCAAGATATTGTTTCAGTAAATTCCGGAAAGTTGATGGATGTTCGTGCCAGATATGTCAAGATGAGAGCAGTCAATTCTGGACTTTGTCCAGACTGGCATGCCGCAGCAACAGAGCCGACATGGCTTTTCTGTGACGAAATTGTAATTAGGGCAAAGTAGTATTAATAACGTTATTTAAACTTACGGCTCTAACAAATAAAGCTTTTGATTTTAACTTGGAAGTGTGTCCTACAATAAGTTCAGGAGCCCAACCCCTGATAGAATGAGGTGTGAATTTTACGATGCGCTTTTCTCCTGGAAGTAGGTCAAATCCGTTCATTTCGAAATTCCCTGGAGTTGTAGCTGTAAGCTGCACATCTTTAGTGAAAGCGCTTGAGCTTACTTCATAAAGCACGAACTCGCTATCATTATTTCCTACGGTAAACGGTTTCACAATTACAGGAACGTCTTCGAGTTTAAGTTCTTTAGGGAGGGCGGCAAAGACAGTTGCGTTCGCTTTGACTGGACAAGTTTGAGGGTTTTCACACGTGTCGTCTATCCATGAGAGTTGCACAAAGGAACTAGTGGGGTCGATGTTTTTTCTGTTACTGATGTAGGGGACTTTATCGAGGGATATCCATTGAGCTTGTCCAGGTGTGAGATTTAATGGATGTTCTGACATGTATGCTACAGTGCCGTCAAAGTTTACCACTGATACGAGAACAGTTCCTGGGATTTGGATTTCACCATGTATGCTCGGATTCGCTACTAACCCTATTTCTAAACGGGGCTTACTCCCTAGATGATTCCACTTTCCATACAGGAGTGTGGGTGCGAAGGCCTTCTTTAATTCATGATGAAGAAGTTTCCACTTTCCGTGAGCGTCTATAGAAGACCATGATGCTACCGGCCAGCAATCATTTAATTGCCAAACCAAAGAGCCAGAGCAAAAATCCTGATTGAGCCTTGCAGCTCTAACACCATCTGATATTCCTTTAGCTTGAAGAACTTGAGTTATATACGCCCACTCTTCGTAAGAATACCCGTCTGAAAAATCGCCATAAGAACTCTCCAAGTATTTATCAATTATTGCAAACCCACGACTATGTTTCTCGTGAGAAATTACATCGGATGAAAGCCGGTCTAAGGTGTCAGATATCACAACCGTTTCCCAGGTTGAACGTTCTGGAAAACTTTGAAAACCAAATTCACTCATAAATCGAGGTGTTCGAGCCCAAAGAGAATCGAACGAATACCCGTCATGCCATATCCCCCAATCGTGTGCATCACCACGGTTTTTAAAATCAGGGTCGCCCCTACCAAGCAGGGGTGAGGAAGGCCAGTATGGGGCGTCGGCGTATAAGTTGACAGTGGAAGGGAGGATGTCTTCGAAAATATCGGAGTAGGCTTTCTCTTTATAGGTGATTTCTTCTTCAGTAAGCCCGTCTTTCCACCCCCACCTTTCCCATCCTTCACTCACTTCGTTATTGCCACACCACATGGCGAGGGATGGGTGGTGTCGAAGTCTAAGGATTTGGTCTAATGCCTCATGCTCGACTGATTCAAGGAACTCCTCGTTCCCAGGATACATAGCGCAAGCAAACATGAAATCTTGCCAAACCAAAACCCCCATCTCGTCGCAAGCCGCCATGAAATTGTCCGAAGCATAATTACCGCCACCCCAAACCCTCAGTGTGTTCATGTTCGCTGCGACAGCGTTTCTAACTATCGCTCTTTCTTCTAATGAGTTGATTCTGGATTTAATTATGTCAGCCGGGACAACGTTAGCCCCTCCAGCAAAAAATGGTACGTTGTTGAGAATCCATTGGAATTTAGCGCCTTTATCGTCTTCAGATGTGTCTAGTTTGAGAGTTCTAATCCCTACAGTTTTTTTCTCAAGAGCAAGTAGACCATTTTTTCCAACTGCAACTACTTCTAGCGTGTGTAAAGAAGGCTCTCCTAAATCGTGAGTCCACCATAAATCAGCATTTTCAATGGTGAATGGTGATGTTATAACCCCAGGTGTTTTATTAAAATTTTCTGAAGCGACAACGGTACCACTTTCATTCGTCAAAGCCCACCTTAAAACCAAAGCCTCGCTTAAATCGCCGGCAATATCCCACTTAACAAAGCCCTTAGCAGTTGACCCGTAAATAGTGTCAGTTACCAGTGTGAGATTGTCAATGTATATATTTTCCTCAGACCGACTCTTCGCAAGTTCAATTCGCCCAACAGAAAAGTCAATAAGTTTCAATGCCCAATCCCAACCATATGCAAATTGTGGAGTTCTATGCTGTTCAACACTCCCCATTTTGTTTACAGAGTGAGTAGGCGATTCAAAACTAAAAGTAACAATATTGTCGGTAGATTTTAAGGATGATTTCAGACTGTACGACCAGTTTCTGAAAGCGTTGTTCGTTTCGCCAAGTACAACTCCATTTAATGTTATACTGCAATACAGCTGTACATCTTTAAGGATTAGTAAGTCGTAGTCTTCATTGTTTTCTGGCGCATCAAATGGGTCCGAAGTGAAAACCCAATCCATTTCGCTTATCCACTGTACTGAATCTTCATTTGTTCCAATAAAAGGATCTGGAATAACTGAACTCCTGAGTAGTGAATTGTACAAACTCCCAGGTATCCATCCTGGAACTGAAATCTCTGTGGAATCAAGGCATTTCCATGTTCCGTGAA
>JABISU010000261.1 GCA_018700255.1 Flavobacteriales bacterium
AATGCTTGAGGAGTATAGGTCTACAAAGAATGATGCTTTGTTAATTGTTGTGTTTAGGGAGAAGTTTGAGCTGAGAATCTCTGCATACCTCGAGATAAATTCAGACACGAATCTATCGTTGCGCAATAGATTTCTAAATATAAAAGTAGAAGGCGGGCTATTGGGCCAAACAACTTCGTCGTCATTCAGTGTACAGTGTTCAAGCATATCATACCTATAATTGTATAGCCCTCCATCAATGTCAAAAAAAATCCATCTCCATTTAGTGTTGCCATCTGACTCCCGCCAATATTTGATATTGTTTCCCGGCCAATCATAATTCGATAAGAAAATTTCTGCAATGTTGTAGTCTATGTAGTTCTCCATATCTATTTGCGATAGCAAATAGTTGTAATTCTCCTCAAAAGCAATGTCGTTCTCAGTGATAAATTTTATCAACTCTGTAAATCCCTCTGCATCTCCCTCTATCGCTTCTGGGTTATTAAGTGAGCTAAGTAAAGTGACGGAGTCTTGATGTGTTGCGCCTTCTTTATACTCGAGATAGTATTTGTCTATGCGGTCGCGTATGGTTTGGACTCCCCAATATTCACCATTAATAAAAACTATAACCGGTCTAGAGTCTTGCGTTGCGAAGTTCAGGGATCTACAAATTTCATGTGCAAGAGGGTCTTTTATTATTGTTTTACTCCAATCTCCCATAGAGGATTGGAGTAGAAACCTCTTGTACTCATCATTCTTATTGTTTGGAAGAAGTTTATAGCGGAATTGGCTGTCTCCGTATTCACTTCTAGCATAAAATTTTAAGGATTTCTGTGAGGCCGTTCGAGTTAACCCCCCATGTATTCGTGCTCCAGCATCCTGGGAAAAACCGGGCTCTCCCGCTTCATTATAGTACTCTATATGTACCTTTCTTTCCCATGCATCTCCACGTTTGTAATAGTTTCCGGTGGACTCCGGCATCTCTTCGTCAAAGCTTAATCCCGGTATATATATCCCTGAGTCCTGGCTGAAAAAATCTGCTTCATCAACTATCAGGGATATAACTGGTAGTTCATATTTCTGAGCCCCCTCCGAGAAAATAAAATAAGTGCCGCTTTTAATTGTACTGCTTATTTCACCATTATTATAAGTACAGAATCTTAGAATATTCCCTTTAGAAAGCAACCCCTCTGGTGATTCCCATATTGGGTAACCATAAACCGAGATGTCTAGCGTTGTAGCAAACTCTGAGTAGTAGTTAGGTTCTTGAGATTTATCTTGAAAGGCTATTGAATCGCCTGGCATGAATAGGAAAGACTCTTTAGTGGGAACGCTCCCGTCCAAGCTGTAATATATCGTGTCCTCTGAATTTGTTTCTAGGGTAAGTGAAATATTCGATGTATAGAAACCAGGGGGTTGGGAGGGCGATATTTGTGTGGTTTGGGCTAAATAAAAAATCGGGGATAAGCTCAGCACAGAAAAAATAAATCTGTGAGCCAATCGCAAATGCATCTTGAAAGAGCTCTCTATAAAAGGTTGATTTTACTAGCTAATGCGTCCTTATATGATCCTCCTATAGGGATTTCTTTATCCATACCTACAATTGTGATGTTAGAATATTTTATACTCTCTATCGCATTTAAATTTACGATATACGATCTGTGAACTCGCATAAATACACTGTCGCTGAGCTTGCGTTCTATCTCCTTCATTGTGCTATGAATTGTATAGCTCTCTTTTCTAGTATGAATTACAACGTAGTCCTTTAGCGCTTCAATAAATAACAAATCATCTTTCTTAACATGCATTAAACGGCTTCTATTTTTCACAAAAATAAAATCAGCTTCAGAATTATGCTCTGCTAAATTTCTAAGAAAAGCGGTTTCTTGCTTTAGTTCTTTTTCTTTAGAGTGCTTGTGAAGCGCCATCTCAATGGCGGTTTGGATGTCTGCTTCTTTGAAGGGTTTGAGAATATATCCGTGTGGCTCAGCAATTTTTGCTTTAGAGAGGGTGTCTTCATCGGCATAGGCTGTTAAAAATATTACCGGAACATCAATATTGCTTTTTATCTCTTGGGCCGCTTCAATTCCGCTCATATCACCCTTGATCATAATGTCCATAAGACATATGTCTGGCTTGTGTTTTAAAGCAAGTGAAATGGCGTCTTTACCATTGTCCGCTGTGGCAATAACATTATATCCTAACTGAGTCAGACATCTCTCAATATCCTTTCTCACTATAATTTCATCTTCTGTAACTAGAATATTGATTGCCATGTATATCTTATTTTAAGACTTGTGCATCAAATCTAATTAAAAATGAGCTGCCCACCTCTCCTTGTTCTGTGCTTTTTACAACAAGCTCCGCATTTAGCTGTTCTGCTAGCGCTTGTATTAAGTATAGCCCTAAAGTATCTCCTTTATTTAATTCAAAGTTTTCTGGAAGCCCCATGCCGTTGTCGCTCACTTCTATTTCTATTTTATCAGAAACCTTTGCAGCTCTAAGGACAATAGCACCTTCTTTTTTCCCAATAAACGCATATTTAAGCGCATTTGAAACCAGTTCGTTTACAATTAATCCGCTGGGAATTGCTTGATCTAGTGTAAGAAACACATCTTCTAAAGAGGTTTTTAGTTTAACATCGCAGTCTGGCGTTGAATAGCTATTAATCAAATTCACGCTCAGCCGTTCTAAGTATTCAGCAAAGCTAATTGAAGAGACGTCTGTGTTTCTATATAGTGATTCGTGAATATAGCTCATGGTAGCGATTCTGCTTTGGCTTTCATCAAGAATATGTGTCAGTTTAGGGTCGTCTACGAATGACTTCTGTAGGCTCATTAAGCTGCTTATTACCTGTAGATTATTCTTAACTCTGTGGTGAACTTCTCTCAGAAGAACCTCCTTCTCTTTTAAGGCTAAACGTATTCTTTCGTCTATCGCCTTACGTTCTGATATATCATACGCAATACAGCTTATTTCATTTTGCTTTACCTCGTTAGAAATTGGGTTTAGGAAAATATGATACCACCTTATTTCTTTGCTTTCATATTTTAATGGTAGTTCGAAATCGTTCGCCTTGCCTTTTAAAGCTTGATTAAATAACTTAACCTGGCTTTTGTAAGATTCATCCCGAAACAGTTTTAATAGAGGAATAAGGGACATCCCAAGCTCTGCTTTTATTTTAAACAACCCCTTCATCAACCTTTTAAAGTTATCGTTAAATGATGTGATTTCATCCTCATCATTTAGGGTGAACATGATTAAGTTTTGGGTTGAGTTGAAGATGGACTCGAGTTTTGCGGTCTGGGTTTTTGCATCGCGCTCAAGGTGTTTCATTTCTGTGATATCCAGGTAAATCCCCCTCATACCTATGGGTTTTCCGTTTTCATCATGCTGCGCTGAAGAACCCCCGATTAGCGATAACTCTTCGCCTTTTGAATCAATAAAAACACATTCACTTTGAACACCATCTAACTCATTAATCCAGTTTTTTTCACTTGGAAAGTTTTTAATAACATCCTTTATCGTTGTGTTTGCAAGTGATTTTTGTGTGTAGCCTAGTTTTTTATGAAAAGATGGATTTGAATATGTGAAGTATCCTTTTGAATCGACAACAAAAATTATATCCGTTGCATTATCTAAAATATCTCTGTGTTTTTCTTCGCTGTTTTTTAATTCCTCCTCAATGATTTTTAAATCCGTTATATCTCTTCCGACAGCCATTGCTCCTATGTCTTCGCCGCTTGCGTCTTTCATCATAGCAACTGAAATAAACATACTGAAAACTTCTCCTGACAACCTTTTTCCATGAACTTCTCCTGAAAAATAACTTCTTGTTTGTAGGGCGTGCACAACTCCGTTTATTTCATCCTCCTTTGGAATAAACATCGTGTAGTTTATTGATTTTTCTTTTCCTGGTTCAATCCCAAATTCCACGGAAAACGCATGGTTGTACTGCTGAAGATATCCTTGCATATCAAAAGCTACAATCATGTCAATCGACGATTCTATAATAGATCTGTTAAACTCCTCTGCCTTAATGAGATTTTGCTGGGTTATTTTATGTTTTCGGATTTCTTCCTTAAACATTATATTAGATTCTTCAGCTAAAGTGGCTCTCATTTGCTCCCGTACTAACTGCACTCTAGTGCTTAAATCAGTAACTGTTATTTGGATAGCTGGAGATCTATCGTGAAAGGATAGGCTCATCCTTAACCCCACTTCCTTTTCTGTCCCATCTCTTAAAACCATAATAACCTCTCTGTATGGGGGCCTCTCCCCTTTTCTTATTTTTTCTATATCTTCTTTTACAATTATTTTATCGTTGTTGTGAAAGAAGTCCGTAAAAACCTCATCGTATATATAATCCTCTACGCTTTCATTTAACAATTCTAATCCACCTGCATTTGTATATTTTATTTTTTTGTCTAAAACAAGAAACAATCCTATGGGGCTGGACTCAACAAGCATTCTAAAGCGCTCTTTTGTTTGGAGCAGGTCGAACTCTGTCCGTTTACGATCTGTAATATCATAAACCATAAGGATCTGTTCGTTCAGCTTTGTGTTGGGGGTTTCTTTTATTTCACTTCGTGTAGCCTCGAGGTAAATAGACCTTCCTTGCTTTGTTGTACCGCGAAGCTCACAGCGCACCCCCCAATTTCTCCTTGCTGACAACCTTTGCCAGTCCCTTTCGTCTATAAAATCTAGAATTGGAACACCTATAGGTGCGGTGTCGTGGCCAAATATGGCGGCAAATTGTTTGTTTGAATCCTGTATTATTCCGTCAGAAATAAAAACAATCCCCTCCATAGCAAATTGAGATAAAACCCTATACCTAGCCTCGCTTTCTTTAATAGCGGAGTCGTATAAAATTATTTCCGAAACATCTCTAACTTGAAGAACCTCTATTCCTTTTGAAATTTGAGCTATTTTTATTTCACTATGAAATTCATCCCCATCAATTCTCTTCGCTAAAACGTTTATTTTAATTACCCTTCCAGAAATTCGAGCTTGTGTCAGTTTACTTAGTAGTAAGCTATATTCATCTGGTAGGTAGTTAAAGATTCCGTTTTTTTCAGAAATAGGATCAAACCCTATCCATTTATCTTCCTCACACCTAAAAATCCTTCGAGCGTGTCTGTTGCTGTTTATTACTTTACCTTTTTTAAGAATAAAGCGCGCCTCTGATGATTTTTCAAATAAAAGACTGTCTATTTTGTCTAATTTATCCACGGGCTCAATTTCGTAATGAATCTCTTTTCTTCGCTACTCTTCTACCATCAACTTTCCATAATTTACCATAACGGTATGTGTACGTATATTTTAATAACCCTTCTTCGGTAAAAAACTTCCATTTTCCATTCTCAACACCCCCCTCGTACTTTCCTGTTGATTTTAAGGACCCATTCGGATACCACTCTTTATGGACCCCCTCTTTTAAACCAAAAGAATACTCGCCTTCAAACATTTTTTGCTTTTCCGAATAAAGGTAAGTCCAATTTCCATCTCTTTCTCCATTTAAATAACTACCAAGCTCTTTGTGATCATTTACATGGTAAAACCAACTACCCACCCTTAATCCATTCCTATATACTCCTTTTAAAAGGAGTTTCTTTGATGAATCATATTCTATAAATTGCCCTTCTTCTAAGCCGTTATCGTATGTTTCTAATCTAATAATAAAACCCGATTCGTCCATCCACCTCCAAACGCCATCCAATTTTCCTGACCTATAAAATCCTGTTTGTTCTAACCAACCGTTAATATTAAAATACTTCCATTCTCCCACTTTATTTCCATTTTCATAACTTCCTATAGCTTTAATGCTTCCGTCGTAATAATAGAGCTCCCAACCCCCTTGTTCAAGACCTGATAGATCCTTTATCCCACTACATGTTTTTATTCCATCTTTAAATATATTTCCTTTTACAATAATACCCTCAGTGTTAAAAATTCTATTCACTCCGTTTTTGAGCCCGTTTTTATAGACTGTTTCTTCTGATTTTTCTCCGTTGTTATGGTAAGTTGTTATTATTTCTGATTTATTAAGCAACTTGTTTTCAAGTATTTCTACACCAAACTTATATCTAACAATATTCTCCAAATCACCACTAGTATTATAAAATCTAAAAACACCGTGTCTTAGATTGTTGCGATATGGTCCCTCTTCACTTATTCTGTTATTTTCATGAAAATATTTCCAAATTCCAGATTTTTCTGAGTGACTATTAAACCTATTAAATTTTTCAATACTTGAAATTAATCCTTTTTTATAAATTTTAAATGTAATAATTCTTCCGTCTTGGGCATATTCTGTTGTTTTTCCGTTTTTTAAGTTGGATTCATATTGAACTGAATATTTTATTTTACCCGATTCATAAAATATTGTTTGGGTTAATTCTTTATTATTTAAAAGCCAAATAGTAACACTATTAAAATTTCCGTTTTTAAAGTAAATTATTTCCTTGCCATTTTTTAAGTCAGCTTCATATTCAATTTCCCTATCAAGTGTAGAATCTTCATTATAAAATTTCCATTTACCTGAAAGTTTATTTTCAACCCACAATCCTGAACTTTTAATATTTCCAGATTCATAATATGATTTCCATAAACCATTCGGAATTCCATTAAACAAGCATCCCTCACTTGATAATTTACCCGACGGATAAAAATACTTTGTTATACTACAATTAATTTCTGAAATATTTTCTTGAGAATTTATTTCAAAACTGAAAAGAGATAAGTATACACACACTAATAATATATATATATTCTTTAAAGAATTAATAGTAATAGTAAGCATGTTCATATCGGGGATAACTGTTTTACTTTTTATAGAGTTTTTTAATAATTGTATAGATTGCACCCACCTATCAACATGTTTTAAACAGGTTTGATGTTTAAAAATCAGATAATTAAATGGTGTTTTCAACGAGCTTTTATTAAAGTTAAATATTATAAGTTTATTGTATTTCTAAATTTTATGGAGTTTATAAAAATATAAATCTTGTGTAAAAATGATGGTAAAGTATAATCTAAAAAATTAGGAAAACAAACCTTATGACTTGCTTAGGTATTTTACCCTTAAAATACAAACCATATTTATCATTTAATACCAACATTTTTTTTAATGCAATGAACAACGCTTGTTAATTAACTTGCGAACTCTAAAAATACCTACTCTCATGAATTTTAGCATTGGATGTGATCACGCAGGACCAGTATATAAAAACACAATAATAGAACACCTCAAAGAACGTGGTTTTTCAGTAAAGAATTGTGGTACGGATAGTACAGAGAGTGTTGATTACCCAGATTTTGCACATGCTGTTGCAAATGATGTGTCTTTAAAAGATTCAGAACTTGGAATTTTAATATGCGGATCAGCCAACGGTGTTGCTATGACAGCTAATAAACACAGTGAAGTTAGAGCTGCTATAGCCTGGACCCCTGAAATTGCGCACCTAGCAAAAACCCACAACGACGCAAACATAATTTGTATTCCCGCAAGATTTGTAAGCGAACAAGACGCAATAGATATAGTAGATGCTTTTCTCAATTCTCAATTCGAAGGGGGACGCCACGCAACAAGAGTTGGTAAAATTGCTTGCGGAATTTTAACCCTATTACTCTGTGTATCATCCACGCTTTCCCCTCTTTCCCAATCCAACCCAACAGATACCCCACCCTCTATTAGTCAATCTGGATATGGTCAGATGATGGACTCAACGAAACTAAGAGCCCATTTAAGCATAATTGCATCTGATGAGTTTGAGGGGAGAGAAACAGGAACTAGGGGTGCTGAATTAACTGCGCTTTATTTAGAAAACCACTATTCTAAACTTGGTTTTGAACCCTACGACGGAAAATCATACACCCAAGATGTGCCAATGCTTAATTCTCAAATTCAAGGAGGGATTATGAATGTCGCAGGGCAGGAATTAGGTCTAGTTGATGGTTTTTTACTTTATCCTGGAATAGATGAAACATCAATGAAAGATGTTCCGATGGTCTTTGCTGGATATGGAACATTAAATAACAACGAGTATGATGACTACGCTAATATTGATGTGAAGGGTAAGTGCGTTGTGGTTTTACAAGGGGATATTAGAAACCCGGACTCAGAAGGAGCAAAAAACTCTACTTCAAAAAGAGAGAGGGTAGAATCTCTTGGGGCGGCGGCATTTATTGTTGTAATGCCTAATTCAGATTACAACACTTTTAAAGGAAGAATGAAGTTCTATATGACACGTAAATCAACGGTTTTAAATAGAACCAAGGAAGGTGAGGGCGCTAGTATACCTACTTTTTTTGTAAAAGAGGACGCTGCCGATGTTTGGTTTGAGACATCTAAAAAGATCAAAAAAATAGAAAAAATTAAAAAGAAAGGCGAGAAAAAAGGAGTGGTGACAACGGGTGATTTATCCTGCACTCTCAACTATAATATAGACATAAACAGAACGGAGTTTAATGGAAAAAACGTCCTTGCGTATTTACCGGGCGCAGATAAAGATTTAAGGGAGGAGGTTGTTGTAATAACATCTCATTACGACCATATCGGAATTATTGACGGGGAGGTTAACAATGGCGCAGATGATGACGGGTCTGGTACCGTAACCGTAATGGAGCTAGCCAGGGTTTTCATGAAGGCATATAAAAACGGTGATGGACCGAGAAGGAGTGTTTTATTTATGAATGTAGTGGGTGAAGAAAAAGGGTTGCTTGGGTCGGAGTGGTATTCGGACCACCCCGTTTTTCCACTGGAAAACACGGTTGCAAATCTAAATATTGATATGATAGGTAGGGTTGACGAGGCACACTCAGATGATGAAAACTACATTTATTTAATTGGTTCAGATAAGCTTAGCTCGGAGCTCCACGAGATTTCAGAATCAGCGAACTCATCTTTTACTAATATTGCGCTTGATTATACTTTCAACGCCCCAGATGATCCCAATAGATTTTACTATCGTTCAGATCACTACAACTTTGCAAAGCATAATATTCCTGTGATTTTTTACTTCAGCGGTGTTCACGAAGACTACCACGCTCCAGGAGATGATGTTGAGAAGATAATGTTCACGAAGATGACAAACGTTGGGCGCTTAGCGTTCCACACTGCTTGGGAATTGCTTAATAGGGATAAAAAAATCGTTGTAGATAAAGTGAACGACTTTAAGGACTAATCATTCAAAAAGGCCTCAACAGTTTCTCGGAAGAACACCACCTCTTCTTCATACGCCCCTCCTGTTGCCGGCTCACTAAACCCTGAGTGGATAATTGGATCGCCTTCTAGCGGGATAAATGCTGTTGTGGGAAAGGATTTAACCCCCCCAAAAAAAGCAAGGCACGAATCAGCCTCACCCTTACTGGCAGCTCCTCCGTGTAACACTTCCCAAGAAACCCCCAAACTCTCTTTAAAATCTGCTATTCTTCTCAAAGCTTCATTACCCTTAAACCTTTCGAAAGACATAGACACAACGAGCATTTCTGGATAATCTAAAGACAACTCCTTCAACAACCTCACCTCGTCCATACAGTTAGGGCACCATGTACCCATAACATCCACTACAAGAAGTTTATACCCAGACTTTTTAAACCTTTCCCTAGACCAAACCTCAACCTCTCCACCCGAGTTTATCCCCTCAAACCTTATTTTCTCACCCCTACCCCACTCCTGCCTAGAGCTCCATTTAACTTTTTCATTTTCTACCCTTACCCCACTCCACGAAGTGCTGTAATGAATCCCACTCTTAAAAACCCCGTCGGTTATTGAATCCCCCCTAATCACCCCCTCGAAATAGAAAAGATGAGCCCCATCGAAATTTTGAATTTTAAATTCACTAGTAATTGTATCTATTTCCCCAGCTAGATATCTATAATCTCCAGTTGGGGTCATAAAAGTTGCCCAAGCGGAATCACCCTTTTGCCTGAGCTTAAACTTTCCTAACGACGTATCCCAAACAGAGTTAATTTCCCCACCCCTAACCGGAACAAGCTTTTTCAAAGGATTCACCTCAAGCTTAACCCGATAATCTTTAGTTCTTAACGAATCTATCCAACATCCTATCCATGCTCCCCCACTCCACTTACCCACCCATGACCCCCCAAAAACAGGTACAGAATAACAACCTTCACCCTGTGATTTCACAAAGATGCTCTCATCTCCATTTTTAACCACAAGACCCCCATCAACCTTCTCAGTAAGTACTGTAACGCATGTTGAATCATCAAGAGTAAATACGGAGGAATAAAAACGGTGCTCAACTGAATTTTTTTGACCAGCTGAGCACCCAAACAACATTACAGTAGCGACAAACAAAGTCGCTAAAGTTGATATACATACGCCTCTACCCAGTATCAAAGGTCAAATTTTATTCCCTGAGCTAATGGCAGGTCTTCACCGTAGTTAATGGTGTTTGTTTGGCGTCTCATGTACGCCTTCCATGCATCAGAACCACTCTCGCGACCACCACCAGTTTCTTTCTCTCCCCCGAAAGCCCCCCCGATTTCAGCTCCAGATGTTCCGATATTCACGTTGGCTATTCCACAATCAGAGCCGGCTGCAGATAAAAACAACTCGGCTTCACGCAGGTTATTCGTCATGATAGCCGATGATAAACCCTGAACCACTCCGTTTTGCATCGCTATAGCCTCTTCAACGGTTTCGTATTTCATAATGTAAAGAATAGGAGCGAAAGTCTCATCCTGAACGATTTGCATTTCATTATTTACCTCAGCAATAGCAGGTCTAACGTAACAACCACTTTCATAACCCTCTCCCTCAAGAACCCCACCGGGAACAAGCACGGTTCCACCCTGCTCCTCCACAGCTTTAAGCGCTGTTAAGTATCCATCGACAGCAAGCGCATCGATAAGCGGACCTACATGATTGTTTTCATCGAGTGGATCTCCTATACGAATCTGTTTGTAAGCTTGCGTAAGCTGGTCTTTAACTTTTTCGTAAATGCTAGAGTGAACGATAACCCTTCTTGTGCTTGTGCAACGCTGTCCACAAGTGCCAACAGCTCCAAAGACAGCGGCTGGTACAACAACTTTAAGATCAGCATCAGGCGTGATGATAAGAGCGTTGTTTCCACCTAACTCTAACAACGAGCGACCCAAACGAGCGGCAACCGCCTGAGCAACAATTTTACCCATACGCGTTGATCCTGTAGCGCTAATAAGAGGAACACGCTTATCATTACTTAACATTTCACCAACCCTATAATCTCCATTAACAACACAAGAGATCCCTTCAGGGACACCATTTGCATCAGCTACTTCAACCCAAATGTTTTGGCAAGCAATAGCACAAAGAGGAGCTTTCTCAGAGGGCTTCCAAACACAAACATCACCTGACACCCACGCAAGAGCGGTATTCCAACACCAAACCGCAACAGGGAAGTTAAAGGCAGAAATAATCCCAACAGTTCCCAGTGGGTGATATTGCTCATACATCCGGTGATTTCGGCGCTCTGAATGCATTGTGAGACCGTAGAGCATTCGACTTTGGCCCAATGCAAAATCGCAAATATCAATCATCTCCTGAACCTCACCGAGGCCCTCCTGATAACTCTTCCCCATTTCATAAGAAACAAGAGCCCCTAATGATTTCTTCTTTTCACGAAGAGCGTCACCGAATTGACGAACCACTTCACCACGCTCTGGCGCACTCCACTTCCTCCACTCAATAAAAGCCTTGCTTGCTGCACCCATAACAACCTCATAATCACCTGAGGTTGCGGTAGTTACGCTCGCAATTGTTTTTCCATCTGTCGGAGAAACAGAATCAATATGTGGGCCCGAACCCAATGTACGGCCTCCAATCATAACACCGGCATTTGTCTCTCTAATGCCTAAATCGGTAAGAACTTTTTGAATATCCATCTAATAAGATAATTTTTTGCTGTTAATTGCGGTGCAAAGATACAATTAGAATTACCGTGGATTTAGAAAGACACAAAGAACAGGTGCGTTTAAAGAGAAATGAAAACATTACGTTTTTCAAAAGACTCAGAAAGACAAACCCCCAAAAACTAGATGCGCTTATTCACCCCCTTCACGAAGATGTGTTTGCGTGTACCGATTGTTTAAAGTGTGCAAATTGCTGTAAAACAACCAGTCCACTTTTTTCAGACAGGGATATAAAAAGAATATCCAAGTATTTAAGACTAAGCCCACAGGAGTTAGAGGACACCTATCTAAAAAGAGATTCAGACGAGTATTTCGTGCTAAAGAAATCACCATGCGTTTTTTTAGGTGATGACAACTACTGCAGTATTTATAGTGTGCGACCTAAAGCCTGTCAAGAATTCCCCCACACAAACAGGAGGCGACAACACCAAATACTTGAACTTACTCGCGCTAACACCGAGGTGTGTCCAGCTGCGTTTGAAATTATTGATAAACTGAAAAAGAAGCTAAATCTTAACAAACCAGACAAGTCAGGAAACAAATACTAACCTATCGCCCTAAGTATATAAGCAGAACGCTCACATCTGACGCGCTCACTCCGGAGATATTAGCCGCCTCACCAAGTGTTTTAGGTTTTCGATCGGAGAGTTTCTGCTTAGCCTCAGAGCTAAGTGAAGCAAGCTTAGAATACTCTAAATCATCAGGAATTTTCAACCCCTCAAGTTTCGACATACGATCTGCCATTACTTGCTCCTTCTCTATGTAACCCTCATACTTAGCCTGTATTTCCACTTGCTCAATCACATCTTTATCCATCTCGGATAACAGTGTTAACTCAGGGAGTTCTTCTATCATGGATGATAGATTAATATGTGGCCTTGTAAGTATTTGCTTTGCTTTTACACGCTGCTTAAGCTCAGAACTCCCCATTTTCTTAAGAAAAGCATTTGCTCCTTCTGGACTAATTGAGGTTTTCTCGAGCGTTTTTCTAACACTCTTAACCGAAACTTGTTTTTTCTCTAATAACTCAAGCCTTTCGTCAGAGGCCAAACCTATTTTATGTCCTAGTGGCGTAAGGCGCTCATCAGCATTGTCCTGTCGAAGCAATATTCTATATTCAGCCCTTGAAGTGAACATCCTATAAGGTTCGTCAGTACCTTTTGTAACAAGATCGTCAATAAGAACACCTATATAAGCGTCTGAACGACTAAGAACAACAGGGTCATTGTTCCACGTGGAACGTGCGGCATTTACTCCAGCCATTAAACCCTGACACGCAGCTTCCTCATATCCGGTAGTGCCATTTATTTGGCCAGCAAAATACAGGTTACTAACTGAGGTTGTTTCTAAACTGTGCTTAAGTTGAGTAGGAGGGAAGTAGTCATATTCAACAGCATAACCAGGCCGGAACATTTTCGCATTTTCGAAACCAGGGATGAGTTTTAATGCAGCGTGTTGAACTTCTTCGGGGAGGCTTGTTGAAAACCCATTTAAATAAATCTCTATTGTATTTCTCCCTTCCGGCTCAACAAACAATTGATGGCGGCTTTTATCTGCAAAGCGATCTATTTTATCTTCAATACTAGGGCAATACCTTGGACCAAGACCTTGTATACGACCATTAAACATAGGAGATCTTTCAAAACCACTTCTCAGCACATCATGAACCGCTGCATTTGTGTACGCGATATGGCAAGGCAGCTGTTCGCTTAAATCCTTGCGTTTTTTTAGAAAGGAAAAATGTGTAGGGTCGTCGTCGCCAGGTTGTTGCTCCATCTTTGTGAAGTCAAGGCTTCTGCCATCAATTCTCGGCGGTGTTCCTGTTTTCATACGGCCGCTCTTAAACCCCAACCCTACCAATTGCTCTGTTATACCCAATGACGCTCGTTCTCCAGCACGCCCACCTCCAAACTGCTTTTCACCAATATGCATAAGACCATTTAAAAACGTACCGTTTGTTAACACAACAGCCTTTCCTCTTATTTCAGACCCTAACGCTGTCCTAACACCAACACATTTCCCCCCCTCAACGATTACGCTTGTTACAGAATCTTGCCAAAAATCAAGCCTAGGAGTTTTTTCAAGCATTTCTCTCCAGGTTAAGGCGAAATGGTATTTGTCATTTTGTGTACGAGGGCTCCACATAGCCGGACCCTTAGAGCGGTTTAACATTCTAAACTGAATAGCACTTTCATCACTTACTAGCCCGCTATAACCACCTAGCGCGTCAACCTCCCTGATAATTTGCCCCTTTGCCACACCACCCATTGCTGGATTACATGACATTTGACCGATAACACCCATGTTCATTGTCACAAGTAATGTTTTAGCCCCGGTGTTTGCCGCCGCCGCCGCCGCCTCATTACCAGCGTGCCCCGCACCAACCACGATAACATCGTAAGAAGTATGAAATTTCAAGTTAGAATTTATTTAGAATGTTCCACGTGGAACATCTTTAACGCAACATCTTCAGCGGCCCTCATTATCTTTATCTCAGCCTCTATCTTATCATTAAGCCCCAACAAATGTAATACCCCATGAACCATAACTCTACGCAGCTCATGCTGTATTAACACCCCTTCTTGTTTTGCGTTTTCTTTAACCCTGTCATAAGAAATAAATAAATCTCCACCTATAACATCTTTATCGGTATAATCGAAGGTTATTATATCTGTGTAATAGTTGTGTTCGAGATACTGATTATTTAGATCTAATAAGTACTCGTCAGAGCAAATAATTACACCAACATCACCAATTTTTTTACCATTAGATGAAATGACATTTGAAATCCATTCCCTAACTCTTTTACGATTTTTTATCCTACACGAAGAGTCTAAGTCGTTAAAATAGATCACAATTTATCAGTTGTGGGATTATCGAAGCACCCCAGTAAAGACAAGCTCAATGATTCTTCCATTCTCCTCGAATAAGCATTCGTCAGCGAGATTGCGCATGAGAAAAACACCCCTACCATTGGGACGCTCAAGATTTTCAGGTGAAGTAGGGTCTGGGAGATTCTCATAATCAAAACCAGCACCTTCGTCAGAGATTCTAAAAAACAAATCCTTCCCTCTTTTCTCATATTCGACAGAAACACTCTTATTAATATCAAGTTTATTTCCATGAACGATAGCATTATTCACGCCCTCAGTCATCGCTATTAAAATGTCCCCATAATGTTCTTCAATAACGCTATGTTGTTCGCACATCTCATCAATGAGGCGTTCAACGATAGCTATATTTTCTGGCTTTGATTGGAAGCTTAGCTCTTGCATAATTGGTGACATAACATTAAAAACAAATTACTCAACGTCTAAAGTATTAAAATAATCGTTGACTTTATCCCGATAATAAGGAACTAAATCAGCGGGCACTGTTCGTAACAATTCTAACTCATTAGCCCTATTGCGCAGATAATCAATCATTTGCGGAGAGTCAGGGTGTAGATCCTGATTCCCAACCCGTGATTTTCGTTCATTTTTCTCCCCCCTTATCCTATCGGCTTCTTCCGCATCAAGTAATCTTGATAAAATATCACGCTGTCTTTCAAGTGTTCTGATATCTACATTTCTGTTTATTAAGTCTCGTTCGAGCTCCTCCATTTCCTTAGCAATTTCCTTCATCTCATTTCCCTCACCAGATCCGTCTTCATTTAATTCTTTTGCTCTTTGTTTTGCCATTTCACGCAAAGCGGCCTGTTGTGCAGCCATCTCAGCAAGCTGTTTACTCATCCCCTGACCCTTTTTACCAGACTCACCCTTGTTAGAATTTTCACCCATCTCCTTTTTCATTTGCTCCAGTTTTTTCCCCAAAGCCTCCTGCATTTTTTTCATATCACCTGCTTTTGGAGAGGGTTTAGACCCTGACCCCCCCGGCTTATTGCAATTTCCTGAGCCAGGGTTTTTACACTCCTGTTTATTTTGCATTTGTTTAAGCGCCTCATCAAGAAGCAATGCAAGATTGTTAAATGATGTCATGACGTATTGCTGATTCGTCACTATTTCATTGGTTTTTCGATCAGCAAACCCTACCAAAGCCTTATCCATATGATGATTTACAAGTCCTATTTCCCTGTTAACAGCACTGGCCAATTGCCGCACCCTTAGTGATAATTCAAATAAAGAATCAGCCACCATTTTAGACCCATCTTTAAGGAAACGCTGGGTTTTACCATGTGTAACATACCTAGGGTCCTGAGATTCCGTAGTTCTAAGATTAGCCATAAGCTCTTCTTCATCGAATGAGAGAGTTATAATATTCTCTAATAACGCCCTTAGAGCTTCCATATCCTCTTCTTCACTCTCCTCTTGAGATTGCATTTGCATGCTTTCCATTTTTTGAGCAAGGTCCTTCATCTTATCAGCTGCGCTTTTTTGTTTTTCCGCAGCCTTTTTCTCTTTACCTTTTTCTAAATCCTCGGTGCTTTCTTTTTGGTCTTCAGAAATAGAATTCTCCTCCTCTTCGCTATTGAGCATGGGATTGGGATTTTCAAGATCAGTATTGTCCTTTTCTAATTCGTTAATTTTCTCCTTCAATTCGTCAAAAGAGTCATTCAAATGCTCTTGTTCTTTTTTCAGTTGATCACTTGGAAGCTCCTCCCCCTCAGTCTTTTTTGCTAAATCTTCCTGTTTATCAGCCAATTCCCTCAGCGCCTCAACAAGCTCTTCCATTTTAACCTCCCATTCCAACTGTTTAAATTGCTCTAAAGCTCTATCCAACTCCTTCTCTAAAGCCTCTTGGCTGACATCCATCTTATCGAGTTGTTTTTGCAATTCATCAGGATTCATATCCTCCATAAGCTCCTGCATTTTCTCATAAAGTTCACGAAGCTCGTCAGACATTATGTCATTCATGATTTTCTGAAGCTCCTCCTGCTTTTCTAATATCCTTTCGTTCTGAGGAGAAAACTCATTAAGGCGCTCATTTTTTATTTGGTTAGATTTTTTAACCTCATCAAGCTCGTTTTTTAACTCTTCCTGTTTTTCAAGCAATTCTTCAAGTGCTTTTTTATCCTGCCAATCCATTTCCCGCTCTTCCCTTAACCTCTCTTTAAACGACTCCATCTCTCTCCTTAATTCCTCAGCTCTTTCCACAGCGTCTTCAATATTTGAGGCTATTTCATAATCAGACTCGTCTCTTTCCTCTTGCAAATCTTGCTTAGTAGGAGCGGAAAAGACACCTGTTGAGGTTTTAGTAGACTTTGCACCATTTACCCCATCATTATCCCAAACCTCCATCCAATACTCGATAGTTTCCCCAGCGATTAACTCTCGATCCTGAAAGTCCCAAACGAAAAAGATATTGTCGTTTTTCCCTCTAGGTCTATCAATAACGGTATATTCAACAGCCTTTTTACCAACCTCTCTAACTGCAAAAGCTAGCTTAGAAAAGCCATAATCATCACTAACACTACCAGAGAAATATTTTATTTTTCTGGAAATACTATCTTCGCTTTCTTCAACTTTTATAATAGGCCTTCTATCTGCTATAACCCTTATCGAATATCTCATTGAATCCACCGCACCCAAGTCTTCGTTTTCTGGAATAAACCAATACGGCAAAGTGTTTATAGAGCGCCAATAAGCTGAAAAGACATTTCCCGTAACATTTATTGGAGTTACTAATGAATCCCCAATCCTCATTCTTAAACGATCTGCGTCCTTTACTCTACACTCCCAATTTATCGAAGCTCCCTCTGCAACCAGGATATCTCCATTGTTATATTGAGTAACCCGCTCAAGACCAGTGTATCCAGGAGGATCAGCAACAAGGGTGAATTCTTTAACAAGCGGGATAGGCAAGGCTAAAAGCGTATAAACAGGAGAGTCCCACCCATTTGCAGAACAATTAAAATCTGTATTTAACCTAAGTGACGTAAAAGTGTAGCGGAACATATCCCCAACAAGATGCTCCATTCGATATCTGTTTCCACCCTCTTCAAGGAAAACAGTCGAGGGAATAGATGAGCCAACAATTTTTACAACAAAATTAAACCGCTCACCCTTAGGCGCCTTCAAAGGAGTAGACACAACCTCATATCTGAACGGCGCCGGGGTTTCGAAAGAGGTTCGATGGTTAATGAGCCTATCGGTAGACTCAGAAACTACAAGTGGCCTCCAAATAAGAACAGCAATTAGCACTATAATAGGCCCGAGCGCGAACTTTAAATACACCAGGTTTTCGCTTAAGTCTATTGCCTTCGTAAAAGCTATGGGACTGAGTTCGGATATTTTCTGATCGACACTTGCAATTAATAAATCATTATTACCAGAATGTGAGTCGTCATTAATTTGGTCTGAAAGCTGAAGAGTATTTAATAGCTTATCCCTAACTTCAGGAAAGTGGTCCCCAACTATGCGGCTTGCGTCCTCATGGCTAATAACCCTACCTAAACGGAAAAGCCTTAATAAAGGCAGAATCACCATTACTAATAGCACACCAGCTACAAGGAGAGCAAACCCCCAGAATAAAACGGTTCGTGTAAGCACTCCAAACCGCCCTAAAAACTCAATCCAGGTCAGTATTAAAAAACCGACAGTTACAATACCTGCGGCCACGATAGAGCCACGCAACGCCTGATTGCGGTAATACTTTCTTATGAAAGCATCCAGTTTTTCTATTAGAGAGTTGTAAATCATAATATGACCCTTAAAGGTACGTATCTTAGACCTTCATTTGTTACAAAACAAGAATATCAGATATGCGTTCCATTTATATTTATTTATTTGCTGTAATTACAGTAGGCTCAATTTTTTCAACCAATGCTCAAGGAGTTGTAATTAACGAGGTTGATGCCATTGTAACTGATCCAAACTCTCAGTTTATTGAGCTGTATGGTGCGCCTAATTCAGGACTTGAAGGATATTCAATTGCGCTTGTAAAATCAATATGGCTTGGCGGTGGCGCTTATGGCGTGGAGGTTTATTCTGTTATATCTCTTGAAGGAATGCAGTTTGATTCGGATGGATTTCTTGCAATTACTACGGATTTGGCATTACCCGTAGGAGCCGTTGCCATTTACGAGGCAGACCTTTCAACGATTGTAGTAGGGGAGGAGCCTCCAACAGAAGATATCATCGATGCTTTAGTTTATGGTCCTGTAAGTATGGGACCATCTCACCCACAGGTGTCAGGAATATTACAAGCTTTAGTCCCTCCCGGAACAGGACTTTTATCAGAAGGGGATGAGGGAAACCCACAAGGACACTCAATGTCGAGACTTCCAGATGGTGGCGCACCCTTTGACCTAAGCTCATATACGATACAGCCATCATCTCAAGGAATAACGAATATTCTTGATTGTGCTGGAGGGTTTTTAGAAATCACGAATACTGCAAATGACACCCTTTGTACAGACCAAGGCCCAGCAATTGCAACATTTAATCATATTACAGACGCCCCTACAGCATCCCTAACACTACTTGTTGTTGACCCTATTGATGGAAACATTTTAGCTTCAGCATCAGGATCGGCAATAAACTTTGAAGGCTTAGGAGACGGGCTGCTTGGTGTAGTTGCCGTTTCTCATGACTCGCCCTTAGATGCAAGTTCTATAGAAACGGGAATGCCGCTTTCCGGAGTGACTTCCTCAGGTTGTTTTTCTTTGAGCGAACAGCAGTACGTAATTTTTGTTGAAACATGTGAAATGCCAGCTTGTGATGGAGGAACGATGTTAGACGCAAGTGGGTCAGACGAGATATTAGCCTGCTTAACACCAGATGGAACGATAGTAGCTTTCGGATATTACTCTGAAGCGGTTGAAGACGATTTTTTATTTGCAATCTGCACAGACGAGGATACGATAATCACAACAATTGAGGTTCCGTTTTATGACTTTACGGATCTGGGAGTGAATGATTATCATGTTTGGGGCATCAGCACGCAAGGTGAGATTAACCCTACCACTATAGCGCCTGGAGCTTATGTGGGTGGTGCAACAGCTTTAGAGTGTGATAGTGTCGGAGCCTCAGCCTTGGTTGTTTCAATTTTAGAGTGTGGAGAAGCGGGACTTTGTGACGACCTTATTATTTCTGAGTATGTTGAGGGAGACAGTCACAATAAGGCAATAGAGCTATTCAACCCTTCTGGCGCTGATATAGATCTTACTCCGTATACAATGGAGTTATATAACAATGGAGCGACGGAGCCTAATCAAGAATTAAATTTAATCGGTTCACTTCTCCCTGGTGAAACATATGTAATAGGCAACTCACAAGCGACACCAGCTCTTCAAAACTTGAGCGACATTACCTCTCAGCTCACTTGGTACAACGGAAATGATGCTTTAGTATTAAGTAAAAACGGAGAAGCAATAGACATTATGGGAGTTGTAGGACAAGATCTAGGTGATGCATGGACAGTTTCCTCAGGAGGCGCTATGGCTGAACATACCCTGGTGAGAAAACCGAATGTTGGGCACGGAACGATTGACTGGGAAGAAGGCCAAACCCAATGGGATTCATATCCTCAAGATACTTTTGATTTTCTAGGCTCACATCAGGTTACTTGTGGCGGCCTTGGAACAATGTCTGTGGGGTTTGACGCTCCGGAATTGTATGTAAACGAAGGTGCGGGGGTTGTAGTTTCGATTTCACCGATTTACCCAATTGAAGACGTTGAAGTTGAGTTAAATATTGTTGGAGGAGATGCGATTGCAGGTATTGATTTCCCAGACGTATTCCCACTAAATTTTAACTTTGATATGGGGCTTTTAAATTCCCAATCCTTCAATTTTACAGCCATTGATGAAGAAGATCCAGAGCTTCAGGAGGACGTGCTTATGGCATTAAGCATCATCTCTGGTGGAGCGACTCTTGGTATAGACACATTGTTGATTCATATTTTACCATCAGACTTAGAATATCCAGTTTATGAAATAGATCAGGTTAGAGGAATAAACAACCAAGGGGTTCTTGACAGCATAGGTGTGGCGTGCGAGCTCAGAGGCATAGTCCACGGTTGGAACGACTATCCTTCCGGACTTCAGTTCACACTAATAGACCCGACAAACGGAATAAACGTATTCAGCCCTATCAGTGATTTTGGGTATAATGTTGTTGAAGGAGACAGTATTCGAGTTAGGGGAGTCATAGATCAGTATTTAGGTTTAGCCCAAATCAGAATAGACACCCTCCTCTTTGAAGGCTCAGGCTTCCCGTCGGACACACCTCAATTGGTGTTTGAAATGGACGAGGAGACGGAGTCTAGAATTATTACATTAAAATGTACTGAGCTCGTTGATTTGAATGATTGGACAAATACTACACCTGGATTTGATGTCAGACTTAATTTTGGCTCTCAGGAGATAATAATGAGAATAGATGCTAACACGAATCTATTCGGCACAACCGTTCCTATTGGAGTTTTCGGAGTAACGGGAATAGGTGGGCAACGCGACCTAAACGCGCCTTTTGTTGATGGATATATGATAACGCCTCGCGGCCAATTTGACCTTACAGATCCTGTAAATGCAGACTTTATAGTTAACTCACCTTGGGACGGAAATAGTGGCCCACTCGAAATTTTCAATCTAAGTACTGGAGCCGATAATTACTTGTGGAGTATGGGGGATGGTACCACTTACAACGATACAATACCATCGCATAGCTATACAGAGGCGGGAACCTTTACAATTTATTTAACTGCGTTTAGTGAAAATGGAGATTGTAGCTCTCAAACCTCTTTTGAGGTAGTTTCTAACTGGGTTAGAGTTGAAGAGTTTTCAGGAATTATTTTGAACGCATTTCCAAACCCAACCTCAGACAAACTTATCATTTCGTCTAAACACAAAGTGTTGTTCTATAGCATTTCAGACGCCCTAGGACGCGTTGTAAAGGGTGAAGACGAAATTAACAGCAATACATTTGAGGTTGACGCGAGCTCTTTAAATAACGGGGTTTACTCTATTAGTGTTCAATCTGAAAGCGGGCCCGGCTTGGTGAGGTTTATTAAAAACTAAGAACAAACATCACCAAAAGCAGATAAAACTAACAATAGATCTCCTATTGTAATAGATCCGTCATTATTAGTGTCGCCGCTACAGGTTGCACCGATTTCACCACTGTTTAATAAATCCTCGGCGTCACTAAGTCCATTTCCGTTCGTATCATAATTAAGGGGGTCTGTGATAAATAACGAAAGCTCAATCCCGTCTGTAAGCCCATCCCCGTCAGTATCTTGAATTAATGGGTCTGTGAAGGTTATAAGGATTTCAATCTCATCTGACAGACCATCAAGATCAGAGTCGGAACAGGAATCGCCAATACCGTCAAAGTTGAAGTCTGTTTGGTCTACATTTGATAAATCAGGGCAGTTGTCAAGGGAGTCGAAGACGCCATCCCCATCAGTATCTGTTTGAGAAATTCCACCAACTAAAGCAAGGTCAGCCACTACCATGAAGTGGTCGGAAGCATCTTCAGCATCGTATAATTCAAGGTTATACTGAGCTAAACGAGCGGGAGGGAGGTCAGAGGTTTGGAGAGAATATGCGCGAAGGACTTCGATAACAGCGTCAGAAATAATAATATAATCTAATTTTCCAGGCATATATGATCCAGAATCATTCCTCCAAGTATAATCCATAGCCCTGTCGGTTAAGCGAGCTACAATTTGAGTGAGGTCGGAGGAGTCCCAATCTGGAGAAAAGTCATCCCCATGTAGATTGTTATTATAAATATTACCAGTTTCGAGAGTGTTTATGGGCCCAGAAAGCCCAACCATATTCAAATCTCCTCCGTAAATAATTGGGGAACCCTCAGGAAGATCTAACACTCCCCCCGGCTCTATAGCGTCCCGTAGAAAAGACATATAATCATCAGCCTGCTCCTGTCTTTGGGCATCTCCGTCACAACACTTAAGATGTGAACAAGTAAATAAGGTAGGTACGCCCCAAACGCTTTCAGTGCTTATTAAAGCAGGCATTTGTCGATTTATTGTGGGAAATATGGAGGTGATTGGAAATCGGCTTGCGATCATTAAATCCCAATCGTCTTTTTCTACAAACCAACTCGCGCCACCCTCTAAAGGAAGCCACATATCGAGCAAGTCAGCCACAAATGAAGTGGTGTAATCCTCGACTTCAGAAAACCCTATGATATCGGGGTTTGTGGCATCTAAAATTCTGTTATAAGAATCGTAAACACTCGTGTTGTCCAACTCTCTTTTCACATTCCAAAACGCAACTCTAATTTCTGTATTTTCCGCTCTTTCTAAAGGAGTAGGAGTGATGGAATAACTGAAATCGGTTAGGACATGAACCTCTCCGCCCTGAGGAACACTTGTTGAAGTGTCCCCTTCATACCAAAGAAATTTAATTGCGCCATTGTTCAGGTTTATGAGAGACCGGTCTATAGCAATTTCAAATTCAAAAGCGCTATATACTGGAGCAACATGTACGCCAACACTATTTATTCCAGGTCCAGAAGACGTTCCGCTGCTAGAAAACATTGTGACCGATCTCGAAGGAAAATTAATCACCATCTCAGCTCCTAAACCCAGATTCAAATAATTACTCCCCGTAGAAAGGTCGTTGTCGAAATCGATTACAAGTCTAATAGAATTAGG